>JAZQDA010000172.1:0-2069 GCA_045546535.1 Clostridia bacterium
AATCGCTATCATTCTTCCGGCTCTCCCATACGAAGGATAGACAACTTCAAAGTTCTACAACCTCTGAAGGTAAAGTCAAAAGTATTGTGGTCGCAATCAGGTAGCCAAGAACCGATGATGGTATCAAAAGAAGCCTCCATAAAGTCTCCGTACCAGTTCTTATCTCCACAAATGCGGATAGTAGAAAGGTTTTTATACCAAATCAACTTGAACTCAATACCATTGCCTTTATATGTAATTACACGGTGGAACAGTTCATCTCCAAGGGATTCTTCTAAAACCTTTTCTAATCCCCATTCCTCAAAGAACTTTTGAATTTCTTCATATGATTCTCTTTCATCATTCAGTTTGATATAGGTCTTACCCATTTCACACCGTTTCATTGGCAGCACTCCCTTTATCTTTTAGAATCTCGTCAACGCAATCGTTATACCCTCGAATTGTTCCTCTGTTATACATACACAGACCAACTTCATAGGCATTGTCACTTTTAGCCTTTACAATATCTTCAAACTGCGAAAACTTTTCTGGAACTGGCTTTAAAGGACACCAATCAGGCTTGGTTGTAAAACTATTTCTTTTTTCAGGAATACAACATCTTTCTTCATCGTGTCTCAATAATAGAGGACACTTATCACAACTGTCTGGCATATCAATTACTAAAATTGCTTTGCTCATTCTTCCTCACAATCTGGTTTTACACCCAAATAAATCTATAAAATTCGTATTTTATTCATAAATTATGTACTTGCACCCTCAATGACTGGAATATCCTTAATCTGCTGCAAAAGGTTCTCAATAAATGTCTTGGTGTTCTCGTCAACCTCATTTTCGGTTAGGAATGTTTCGATTGAAGAAATCATTGCATTTACTTCTTCACCGCTCATTGTTCCGACACCGCCGGGATAACGGCTCTCCGAAATCTTGAAAGCCAACAGAGTAGGGTCATCAATGGTAATCTCATAATGGTCGTATTCTTCATCGTGGATTACTTCACCATTACTCCAAAGGTTGTAACAACCGCCCTCTCCATCGTCAATGAAGATATACATATTCGGATATTCCGAATCGTTGGTTGTGTTTGTCGGCTCAATGCTCTGTGTTGGATTCTCCGATGGAGCATTCACCGTCTGAACTCCGGCACAAGCCACAAGAGAAAGAGCAAGGATAATTGATAAGATTAGTCCGAAAATTTTCTTCATAACTTACTCACCAACCTTAATACACTTGTTTTCCCACTTCTTGTAGGCATCGAGGTAAATTTCCTTCTTGTCGCCGTTGTAGGTCAACTCATAATACATACCGTCGAAAAGTGTGGTGCTGGCAAGTGCCTTGTTATTCTGCAACGCCTTGCACTGCCAAACGATGAACACGTCATCTTCGGTAATCTTCTTGCCGTCTGTCTTGTCAAGATGCTCGTTGGCATACTCCGCAACAATCTTTTTGACTAACTGTGTAAACTGTTCTGAACCCATAGTCTTTCACTCCTTTGTTTTAGTATCGGTAACTGTCGTGTTTCTTAATTATGTATTCGTAATCCCGCCACCGAATGTAAATAACATCTCGGCAGTTGTAGATTCTCGGTATCATATGGTAAAACCATATCTTAAACTTTCTCCACATTTACTTTCCGCTCCTAAATAGTTCTGGAAAGGCTCTCGGTGTATAACACTTGTTTTGAATGTCGGAGATTGTCTGCGCCAATGCTGTTAATGAGTTTCTGTCAAATCGGCACTGCTTGATTAAGTTGAGTACCTGCATCTCATTTTATACTTTCTTCTTTGCTTCAAGAGGTTCTGCAACATCTTAAAGCACATCCAGCCTTGATAGGCATTGAACTTGCCGAATTCTATGTAATGTTCTACATCAACAATTTCCTTGTCGATTTCGCTTAATTTGCCGTTGAGTTCTTGCTGCCTTGCATCAGAGCCGGACATAACATCCATAATGGTGTTTATCTTGGAAAGCCATTCCTCAATGTTATCGTCCAAAATGTTCCTGAAACATATGTCATTCTGAACATCCGTATTTTCTTTTACTACCGTCTTTTCGGTATCTACAAGTTGTAC
>JAZQDA010000173.1:0-44117 GCA_045546535.1 Clostridia bacterium
GAAAAGTCTTTCCGTTCAGTTAGAGGGATACTACCGACTTTGCAAGAAAATCGGTCTTGAAATTGAGGATTGCTATTTCTTGCACATAAAAAAGGACAGTTATGTGTTCAAGCCCATTAAGCGAGATGCCGAGTGGTTTGATATGTTACTATTCCACAACAAGAAAATGAGAGGTAAATATGATGGAAAATGAGAGCGCGGTTGTTCTTTATGAAACACCGAAAACAGAAATCGCCTTAAAGCGAAACAATTATTCAGTTCAAATTGGCAACTATGAGTGCCAGCTTATTAGAGATGTGGATTTCGGAAAAGTGCCGAGAGCAAAAACGCCGAGTTTGTGGAAGTCGGGCGCGGAAAAAATCTTGCTTGGCTATGGTCTTTACTACGATACAGAGGTAATTGACAGTTACAAGGATTTCCAAAACGGAACTTTCTACTATGAGGTAAAAGCAACCGCATACGACCAACAAGGTAGAGTTGTTAGAACGGGTGTGGGTTGTTGCATCACAAGCGAGAGCGCATTTGGAACTTCCAATGGTTTTAACTCTGCCAATAGTGCATTAAAAAAAGCGAAAAAAAGGGCGGTTGTTGATTTGGCTCTAACTCTTGGCTCTTTATCTAACTGTTTTTCGCAAGATTTGGAAGATGATAATAATACGCAGAGAGCCACAGAAATTCTCCGTGACGATGACCAAATCACGCCGAAGCAATCCAAGCGACTTTTCGCAATCGCGGCAACCAACGAAATCACCGCAGAAAAGGCAAAGCAACTTTTGGCGACTTGGGGCTTCACCTCTACGAAGGAAATCAAGCAAAAGGACTACGATGCCATTTGCGAAAAGTTTGAGAAATATGGCAAGTAAAATTTGCGTAGCCGACACGCGCAACCAAGTTGACGATTTTGCGGTGAAGTCCATTGAAAGTCAAGGGTACACCGTTAAGAGAATGGCGTTGCCTTTCGGAGATTTTGCGCTGATTGACAACTTGACTTGCGCCGTGGATATTAAGAGTAGTGGCGGTGGCATTGTGGAAATCGCCAAGAACATCTGCTCCAAAGACCACGAAAGACTTAAAAGGGAAATAATGAAGTGCGCCGAGTGGGGCGGTGAGATTTGCTTTCTTGTCGCCAACAACGATGGCATTACCAAGTTGGAGCAACTTGCGGAATGGAAGTCGCCTTGCTACAAAAGCGGAAAGTTCAAGGGGCAACCATTTACAAGAGTTAAGGGCGAAACGCTAATGAAAGCGATTAAAACTATGAGCCAACCGAACTACTACGCCGAGGGCTTAACAGTTCATTTCTCGTTCTGCTCAAAGGAAAACGCAGGGAGAAAAATACTAAATATTTTGGAATATTGGAAAAAGGAGAAAAATCAATAATGGGATTTAGCAATGGCGCATTTGCCAAAATCAAAGAAGTTGATAGCAAGGAAAATTTTACGAAAGCGAAAATCGTGATTTCAAAGAGAGTTCCGCACAGTGAGCCAGCGCAGTATGTTTGCACATTCGCAGGGTGGGTGAGTTGCGTGGGGAAATCGCACCAATGCCGACCAATGGCAGGGCAGAAAATCCAAATTGTCAGTTGCGACACCACAAACGGATATATTGACGGTCAAGGGCAACAGAAATTCACAAACTCACCGCAGTATGTGATTTTTGAACATAAACTGCAACAAGGTGGAGTGCAGGGCAACGACTACATGCCGAGCGCATACACGCAGGGAAGTTCGGGCGGCTTTGAGCAGATGGATATGGGGGACGAAAGTTCTCTGCCATTCTAAACCGCGCGTGACCTAAAAATTCGCGCCTAAAATCAATTTGAGCGATTTGGGCGACCAACTACCGCCCCAAAGGAGCGAACTCGCCACAGAGCGCAAATTTGGGGCTTTGAAGAAAAGGAGTGATAATTATGGCAAGAGGTAAAATTTACGATGTTTTTAAGAGAGATACACTTCTCTTTAATTTTTTGAGAGAACACAAGGGAAAGGAAAATATTGTTTCTTCGGCGGATATTGAAAATTTCCTTGCGGAAAACGGATATTCTCATAAAAAGGTTAGCGCAATCGTACAAAAGATTATGTATGAGTTCAACGCACCTATTTGTTCGGTGAACACAAAAGGATATTATTGGGCGACAAGCCGTGACGAGTTGCTTAACACGATTGAAGATTTGGAGAGCAGAATTTGTTCTCTGCAAGCGCACATCAACCACCTTAAAGGTTTTATGATTTGAAAGGAGTGATATTATGAGAATTACACAGCACCAAAAGATTTTGGACTATATTCGCAAGAATGAGAGCATCACCACGCTTGAAGCATCGGACAAACTTCGCATCACCAAGTTGACAACGCGCATCAGCGAATTGAGGTCGCAGGGCGTTGACATCATCGGTATTCACGAAAGTTACAAGAGCGAAAGCGGAGAGGTAAGCCACTATAACCGATATTTTTTGAACAAAAATGAAGAAACCGCTTGACAATCACATTTATTTGTGATATAATGAGGGTACGAAAGGTTGATGCGATATGTCGGTGTCGTTTCAACGATAATTGAATATCCATCAACCATAGGCGTATTGTATTGGGTGCCGACACACTCCGTACAATGCGCCTTTCTATTTCAAAGGAGAATTACGATGAGAATTTGGCACACCGAACTTCTCCCCTATCTTCCAGACTTGCAGTTCAAAGGTCAACTCCGCGAGTTAGTTGCGATTATGCACGATTGGAGAGATAAGGGAACAACAAATCATATCTTGATTAACAAGGTTATGGATTACCCGAGAAGTGAATTATCCGTATATTTTGCCAATTATTGCAACGAGTTCTATAAAAGATATAACGCTTTCCCAAAAAATTATGAGAAATACATATATGAATTTGCAGAATTTTGTTGTGATGAAAAAATGTGCCTAAAAGAATATAGAAAATTATATAAAGATTGGCACACGAAGGAGTATTTGCGCTCCAACCTTTCAAACTTGTGGGAAAAACACTTTTGCGGCATCGGAAAATATCGAATTACGGAAGAGGAATGGGAACGGCTCTGTGAGGGATACAAAAATATAACGGGAGAAGAATATGAAATTTAATCAAGATTGTTATTTTTTAACTGTGTATGACAGAAAAGAAGATGTTAATTCCGAATATATGCCTTTTCAATGCTTTTTGATTGATAAGGAAAATATAGATTTGTTTTTGAAGATTTGCGAAGAAAACGAAAAATATGTTCAAATTGACCTTGACTTTACATCGGAGGAAGAAAATGCCGAAAAGAATGATTGACACAGATTTATGGAACAATGAGGACATAATTGAATATTTTACGGCAGAGGATAAATACTTTTGGCTTTATCTATTAACAAACCCGCACAACAATATTTGCGGAGTTATGAAAGCAAGCCCAGTTCTTATTGCGAGGGATATGGGATATAGCAAAGAGTGTATTCAAAATCTTTTGTATCGTTTTGAGAATGTTCATAGAGCCATTATTGTTGACAAGGAAACGAAAGAACTTTTGATACTTAATTGGGGTAAGTTTAATTGGAACAAATCTCCAGATATTCTTAAAACTGTTGAAAAAACAATGAACACCATTAACTCATACTATTTGAAAGAAATCCTGTCCGAAAAAATAAATGAAGTATGGGGGAAAATTGAAGAAAAACAACAGGGTGTGGACAGGGTGTTAACAGGGTGTGGACAGGATACTAATACTATTACTAATACTATTACTGATACTATTACTAATATATTTAATTATTGGAATAACAATGGTATTATACCTCACAAGAAAATAACTGAAGAAATATCAAAGTCCATAGAGAAAGCATTAAAGACTTATACAGAAGAAGAAATCAAGTGCTATATTAACAGATATGCGGAAGTTCTTAAAGAAGAGGAATACTTTTTCTCATACAAGTGGACTTTAGCGCAGTTCTTGTCGCGGAAAGAGGGAATTTCGTCCTTTGCGGACGATGGCGACAAGTGGGTTAGTTACCAAAGCGCAAAAAACAGACAAAAGTCGGGAGGAACGGAAAGCAGTTTTGATGTTGACGACTTCTTCCAAGCGGCGTTGAAAAGAACTTACGGGGGTGAAATTTGATGGAATATCAATTCAAAGAATTGTTTTGCGAGGCTTGTGGGAAGAAGTTCATCCCTGCTGTTGAACACGTTTACAAAGATATTTACAAGGGTCATACGATTTATTACTGCGGATGGAATTGCACTTGCCCGTTCCGCAGGAAAAACAAGGAAATCGGCAAAAAGAGGAGGTGTTGGGATTGACAGCGATTTTGCCAAAGACTTTTAACCAACTTTCCAAGAACGAGCAGACAAGGATTTTGCGGAAAATGGAAGATGCACTGGACGAGGAATTGTGCCAAGCGCAGTTTGTGTGGATAAAAATGGCTTGCGCCATTCTCCACGATTGCGGCTTCACCGAGAGCCAAATTACGCAGTTTATCGGCTCTTGGAAAATGATGTACCGCGCCAATTCGCGGTTTAAGGACAAGGACGAGCAAGACAAGTTCCTTGACGAAAAAATGACCGAGATTTTCGGCGTTGGCGGTTTCCCCGAAAAGTTTATGCAGAGCTTCAAAAAAATTGGAAGGAGTTGATTTTATGAGATACAAGAACACAGATGCCGTTCCGATTAAGGAAGATGTTAAAGACCCTATCAGGGATAGTTTGAAAGAACTTCTTATAAATTCTCCATATCTGGACACGGTTTTTTGCAGTTTTGAAAAAGCCACAGATTGGCTTATCGAACGAAATGTTGTGATACAAAATTACGGCGAGTGGAAACAAATTTCAAAAACAAGGTTTCCTAAATATATTGGAACTTGTTGCGGAAAAAGCAGAGTAGGGAAAAAGTATAAGTTTTGCCCCGAATGTGGAGCGAAAATGGAAAGGAGCAACGAAAATGCCGAATGAATTTGGATTGCGTGAATGCCCATTTTGCGGTGAAGGCAAAATCGTATTGTTTTACGATGACCCTTATGACGGTTATCAAGGCGCACAGTGTGGGCATCATATTGCGCAATGTTGTGGATGTGGTGCGAATGTTTCGCGGTTTGATAAAAACGAAGCGGTTGCCGCTTGGAACAGGAGAGCAAACGATGAACAAGCAGATTGATGGGGCGACTTTGGCGGTGCTGAATTGCTATCGCAACAAATACTACACCGATGGCATCAACACCGAGCAAGGTCTTGTTGCAAACGCCATAAACGAGGTGTTGCCGACTTTGGTTGAATTGAAGAATGGCGGCTACTGCAAGGCGAGGGAGATTTTTGCGGAGATTGAGCGAAAAGTTTTCGTTCCGCACTTTGGCTCATATTTTGTGAAAACGAGTGCCTATTCCGAACTCAAAAAGAAATACGAAAGCGAGGGAACAAACGATGACTTGTAAGGATTGCCGCTTCTTTATTCAAGGCGAAGGACGAGGTGGCACTTGTGAAAAAAAGCCCTATGCTACGGGGAAATGTGGCAGAGTTTATGTGGTAAATGGGAAGAAGAAAAAATACTATGTGCATTGGTCAAAACCTGCTTGTAAGACCTCTTTGAAAGGAGAAAAACCGATGAATGAACTGAAACCCGAAGATGTAATGAGGGCGTTGGAGTGTTGCTCTGATTGTAATTGTCCCGAATGCCCCTATGTGCCGAAAGGAGATTGCCATAAAGGGACGATGGGGTGTAGCGAGGAAATGCTGAAAGATGCCCTCGCCCTTCTCCGTGAAAAGGATGCAGAAATAGCAATGATGGCTGAATGTATTGAAAGGCAAGACAAAGAGATTGCTCAAAAGGATGCGGAGATTGAGAGGTTGAAGAAAGCCAACCAACACTTTGCGGAATTGGAAAACGGCTACATTGTCACGGGCTATAAAAATATACGAGCCGATGCCATCACCGAGTTTTCGGAAAAACTGAAAGAAGCGGTGAAGTATATTCCGTGGTGCGATTATCCTCCCGTGATTAAGTGCATTGAAGAAATCGCGGAAAAACTGAAAGGAGAATAATAATGAAAAACGAGAAACGCCAAGCAACGCTTGACAAGAAAAAGTGGCTTGAAAGCCAAGAGCAGGGGTTTGATATGAGTGGTTGTATGCTGTACTGCGCCAAGTGCGAGTACGCCGACCACAGCCACCCCACGGAGAACGGAAATTGCTATGCGCCACACGAAAATCGCGTTGCGGAGTGCCTTTGCGCGAGGGCGTACAACAGAATGAAAAGGGGCTGAAAGAATGGCAGTTTTGACTTATGACGAGAACGGAAATGTCTACGACTACCTTGCCGAGAGGAACGATGAAATCAAGGCAAACTTGGCAAAAGTTCTTGAAATGTTCAAGGCGAAAGAAGCGGCGAACAAGAACGGCAAGAAAAACTACGGCTTTATGTTCTCGATGCAGATTAACAACGAGTTGAATAAGTACCCGAAAATGGCGGTGGAGAAATTCGCCAACCTTGATGCGGACGATATCTCGTATTATTGGAACTCATACTATGACCTTATGTGCTACTACAATCAATTCTTTGAGATTGTCCCCAATCGGCAGACATTTCTGCGCTACATCGGTCTTAACGCGCGGCAGTATCAGCAGTTGCAAGAGAGCGAGGACGAGGACATTCGCTCGGAGATTATCTTCATTGAGGATGCGCTGAAAGGTGATGCGTTCCGCGCAGGGGAAAACGGAAACTCCGATGCGAGAGCCATTAGTTTTAGAATGGCGGCGCGGAATGACGGACATAGCGTTATCTCGGCAAGCGAGGATAAGTTGATTACCGAGGTCGCCAAGCGGTCGCCCTCGGATATGCTTCGGCAGTTGGAAATGATTACGGGCGGCGATAGAAAGTTGCTGAAATGAAAGGAGAACGAATAATGAAAACATTTATTAGGATTGTTAGCGGAAAGAACGGTGCAGAGGTTGAGGAAAAGGTCAACGGCATCGCCCAAGAGCAGAGCGTGGAAATCGTCAACGCCAATTCCTTTATGTGGCAGGGCGTGATTTACACAACCGTGACTTTTGCAGAGAAGCCAAAGTCAAGGACAAGTGTCAAGAAAGAGGTGGAGTGATGGAAGTTTGGGTTAGAAGCCAAGACAAGGAAATTTTGGCAAATGTGAAAAGTGTTCGGTTTTGCAGAATGAAAAAGTGTGAACTAAAAGAAGAGCCGAGTACAATTGCAGAGTTTGTTGCAAGTGCAGATGCCTATTGCGTTGAGTGCAACGGCGAATTTTTCGGTGAATACCCCACAAAAGAGCGTTGTCTTGAAATCATTGACGAAATTCAAAGTCTTTTGTTTTCAAATTTTTGCATTATTCGTAATTGCGAGGTTGATGAATATATTTCAGAACACCTAAAACCGACAAAGGCGGTTGTTTATTCCGCAGAAAACAAAACGCCGTCAATCGAATACCACGAACAGAGTGTTGTGGTTTACGAAATGCCGAAGGAGTAAAGGAGTGCGCGGAATGACAGACCTTTATGAAGAATTGGACTTTCTTGACGGAATAAGAGATAGTGTCGCTATTCTTGGAAACAGTATGGAACAAACAGATAATAAAGATTTTTGGATAAAGGAAATTGAAAAAATAAACGAAAATCTTGCAGAATTAGAATTGATGTTAAGGAGAAAGCATAATGACAAAAGTTGACGGAAACGCCACGGGAACTTATGACGGCATTTTCTACATTATGAGCGGCGAAAAATCCAAGACCTTTATCGTCACGGCAGACGGAACGGAAAATGACCGCTTTGTGAGTTTGAACGATTGCCTTGCGGAAGTAGGGTGCGCAGAGGACGAAACTGCCATTGTTATTATCGAGGACTTTCTGCACGGATTTGTGTACCGCTATAACAACTACAATGATAAGTCTTGGTATCGGTGCGGAGAAACGGAGGGTTTTGCATAATGAACGAGTACGCCGAAAAGTTGGGGGTGGAGTTGTGAACATAGGACTATGGAGCGATAGCCACAATTTCCCAAACCTTGCACTTATGAAAATATCCGCTTGGCATAAGGCGAGGGGCGACAACGTTGAATTTGTTTTCCCTATGATGCACTATGATAAAATCTATGTGAGCAAGGTTTTTGGTGACGAATACTCGCAGTTGCCCGATTATCCGTTCAATGCGGACGAGATAGAGTACGGCGGTACGGGATTTGCGATTACCATTGAGGACGGCAAAGAGGTATTCCACAAAGACCGAGATAAGAATTTGCCCCCCCACATTGAGCATATCTACCCCGACTATGACCTTTACCCCGAATTGACAAAGGACACCGCCTATGGCTTTCTCACAAGGGGGTGTTGCAACGATTGCTCTTTTTGCATCGTTAGCAAAAAAGAGGGCAGATGTTCAGTCAAGGTTGCCGATTTGAGCGAGTTTTGGAGAGGTCAAAAACATATCAAATTGCTTGACCCGAATATCCTTGCTTGCAAAGACCGCATCAACCTTTTGGAGCAGTTGCGAGATAGCAAGGCAAGTGTGGATTTCACACAAGGACTTGATGCGCGTTTTGTGACCGAGGAAGTTGCGAAATTGCTAAAAGAGGTCAAGCGAGAAATGGTGCATTTTGCCTTTGACTTTATGAAAAACGAAAAGGCGATTATCAAGGGATTGCAGACATATAGAGATATAGTTGGAGAAAATTCAAGAGAAACTATTGTTTATATGCTCACAAACTATGATACTACACACGAAGAAGATTTGTATAGAATTAAGGCGATACAAGATTGCGGTTTTTCTCCTGATGTTCGAGTTTACCGAAAATCTACCGCGCCACAAATCACAAAGGACTTGCAAAGATGGTGCAACAATCGCTTCATTTACCGCAGTACAAAATGGGAAGATTATGTGCCGAGGTCGGACGGAAAGACCATAAAGGAACTGTATTATTCGCACTAATTTCCAAATCATAACGAACTTTCTAAAAAATTTTCCGCAAAAAGGGTTGACAAACTGAAAAAGATGTGATACAATGGGGGTACCGAAGGAAAGGAAGGTATCCCCATTATGTGTAAATGCGTAGCGTACTGCCGAGTTTCTACATCCGATAGGTCGGCAAAGCAGGATTATGAGAGGCAGAGATACTTGCTTGAACATAGCGGAATGGAGTTTGACGAGATTTTTGAGGAACACATTAGTGGCGGTGTCAAGGGCGACCAACGCGCCGAGTTCAACCGAATGTTGGAACAACTTGACGAAAAGGACATTGTGTGCTTCACGGAAACCTCGCGTTTTGGGCGCAACTACATTGATTGCTTTGAAATGCTTGACCTCATCACGCAGAAGAAAAAGGCAACTGTGTTGTTTTTGAGCAACGGCATCAAGTTAGAGGGGGGCGAGAAGATGAACCCCTACACTTGGATGACGATTAGCCAATTTTTCATTCAAGACGAGTTTTTGAAGCGACAAATCGGATATAACACATCAAACGCATTGAAGCGCATCAAGGAAAAGGGCGAGAAAACCCTCGGTCGCCCCACAATCCACACGGCAGAGCAGAGGGCAGAGGTACGGCGAATGTACGGCGAGGGCAAGCGCGTTTCGCAGATTGCGGAAGCCACGGGCTTGGCTCGTAGCACGATTAACAGAATGATTGAGGATTTGAGGTGAGGAAATGAAAAAAATTACAAATAAGCAAAGGTGCAGAAATTGTATTCACAAGACAGTTTGCAAGTGGTATGGCACTTATGACGAAATGGATTATTTAGGAGAGCGTTGTAAATATTATCATTCAAAGCAAAAAGCATACGAAAAAAAGGCGGTGACAATGAATGAAAAAAGATAACTGCAAGGATTGCGTGAGCAAGTGCGAACACGCAGGTAAAGACCGAGAGTTCTTGTGCATCGGCGGTGTGAGTTGCAAGGTGAAATCCGATTTTGACATTAACAAAGTCAAGGTTTTGTGGGATTTTTCGCCTAATGAATATCCTTGTGTTTTGTTCACCTATTCGGATAAAGACAAGACTTGGATTATTGGAAAGTGTGACAGAAGCGAGGGCGTTATCGGTGTTTGGGAATTAAAGAAAATGTGGGAAAAAGTAACAAGCCCCGAAGCGCAAAAGGAATACCGAGAACAAATTGAAAAATGGCAAAAGGGGTGGAGATTAGAATGACAAACTTTGAGCGAATTAAGGGAATGAGCGTTGACGAACTTGCGGAACTTATGTTTCGTATGGTAGATTGTGTTTCTTGCCAAAACAAACTAATGAACAACGGAGATTGGCGAGGAACAAAAAAGTGCAACGACAAAGACTATTATGCTATGTGCAACGGTGACGGTAGGAAATGCCTAAAAGTTTGCAGAGAGTGGCTTGAAAGCGAGGCAGAGGAATGAAAAAGATTATTTGTTTTGGTTTGCTTTTGGTTATGTGCTTTGTGGTTTTGTGTTCTTGTGTAGAACAGAGTATTGCGGCAAATGACGAAAAGGAAAGTTCATATTCAAGATTGGTTTTGCTTTATAACCATAGTTATGACGATATAAGTATTTATGTTGACAAAGAAACAAGAGTGCAATATATGATTATCCGTGGTATGGAATGTTCTGCCATAGAGATTATGCTTGACGAAAACGGAAAACCTTTGCTTTATGAGGGGGAATTGGAATGATAGAATTTGATTGCATTAAAGGAATGAGCATCGACCAATTAGAGAAGTTAAAGAAAAATGGTGGAACGGGAGATAAAATTATTGATTTTGGTTGCAAACTGTGTTTGGAAATTAAGAAATTTGATAAACTGATTGAAAGCGAGGGGAGCAGATTATGACTTGTAAAGATTGCCGCTTTTTTATTCAAGGCGAAGGTCGTGGTGGCACCTGTGAAAAAAAGCCCTATGCTACGGGAAAATGTGGCAGAGTTTATGTGATAAATGGCGTGAAGAAAAAATACTATGTGCATTGGTCAAAACCTGCTTGCAAGACCTTTTTTGAAAGGAGAACTGACGATGTTTGAATATATCGTGCTCGGCGTGGCAATCGCCATTAACATTGTCGGTATTGCTTATAGCATTTTCCGTAACACAAATTTGTTTAAGTGTCGCAATCACGAATGGATTGTTTATGAAAGAAGTAATGCCATTCAACAAGATAGTATGGGTTATCCATTAAGACTTTGCATTTTCCGTTGTGCAAGATGCGGAAAAACAGAACAAAAATGGATAGATGTTGATGTTTCGGAACTCGAAGAACTACAAAACGGAAATTCATTTTTGCTTGAATGGAATAAAATTAAACCGCAAGAAGGAGTAGGAGAGGAATGACCGAAAGTGAAAAGTTGCGGATCGTGTCGCTATGGGAAAGCGGAATGACCTTGGGGCAGATACGGCAGATGGTGGCGGTGGAGCGCAGGGAGTTCGCGGACACCATTCGGGAAATGAAGCGCAATGGCGAGTTCCCGACAACGCGCAAGACCGCCGAAGAAAAGGTGGTCGCGGCGTTTCAAAGGGGCGAGAGAAACCCATACGCGATTGCCGAGGAATACGGGCTGTCCGTCCATTCCGTGCGTTCGTTCCTCGGTTGGAACAAGTGCCACAAGGGAAAGAAAACCCGAAATTGGGTACATTGTGAACGCACCGATGCCATTGTTGAGGACTTGCAAGAGGGCAAACTTTCCCAAGCCGAAATCGCCCGAAAATACGGCGTGAGCCGACAGTATATCACCAAAATGAAACGAAAGGTGGAGAAGTGGAATGAGTGAGAGATTGACGGAAAGAAACGCAAACGGAACGGCAAAGAGCAGAAAATCACCGAAAAGCAGTTATATGGAAACTGTGTATGAGGAAATGGCAGAAATCCAAACGGAAATCCTAAACCGCCTCTGCGACCTTGAGGACAAAATCGAGCAGGGGAAAATCTTGGAGTTGCCGTGCAAAATCGGGCAGAAAGCATACCACTTGACAAGTGCCGATACGCTTGACGAATTAGGGGTTGCAGAGATTTTTAACGGCAAGGTTTGTTCTTTTTCAAAAGACGAAAAGGGATTGTGGATTTTCTGCCGTTATGATAACGGACTCACTTATTGGTACAAGGAAACGGACATTGGCACAAAACTATTCCTTGACCGAGCCGCCGTCGAAGCGAAATTGCGTGAAATGGAAGGAGATAACGATGAGCAGAGATAAGCAGATTGATATTGACATAGCCGTTGAGGAAATGGCAGGTGCCGTAAGAGAAATAACCGTTGCTTGCAGTAAATGCGAATATTACAAAGACGGAAGTTGCTTAAAGCCCATTGATTTGGGGTGTGACACCAACGAGGACATTTTACTCTCTTGTGATGCAATTTACGAAAAAGGTTTCCGAAATTACATAGAAATATCAAAGTGAAGCACACAGACGATTTGAAGAATTAGTAGCGGTTGGCGAAGATGTAAATTGCACAGGTTATGAATACGAAAAACCGTTGACAAAAGAAGAAATGAAAGAATTGTTTTGGAATAGGAGTTAGTAATGATTTGCGAAGAATGTGGCAGAGATATAAATTCCATCGGTCAAGATAATTGCAGTCCGTTGTGTGGCTATCCCGTGTGCGAGGATTGCGCCAACGAAATGACAGAAAAGGATTGGGCGATAATTGAGAAGAAGTTGGAGGACGAGGTATGAAAATCAATAAAGGCGAAACCTACGGCGAGTTCGTGCGGAGAGTGCGTACGGAGGCGAAACTGACACAAGCGGAGTTCGGGCTTCGGCTCGGCTTCACCTACCAAACCATTTCAAATTGGGAGCGCGGCGCGAATGTCCCCCTGTGGTCGCAGAAAATTGTTGACGAGTTTGCGAAAAAATTGAAATAATTTGCGAAAACCTATTGACATTTCACAATGTTAGTGGTAAAATAATAATGCGGATATGGTAGGACAAGTGCTATATCGGCATAAGTGAATATTATATCCGCATAAGTCTTTTTGCGTGTTGGGTGCTTGTCCCACTTGACCGCAGAAGGACTTTTTGTTTTAAGATAGGAGTGATAATATGAAGTTCTACAAATTGAAGTATGCACTTGAATACCAAGCCAAAAACGGTGGCACAATTCTCTACGATGAAGTAGGCAAGTATTATTGGGTTTTGTGATATGGGAGATATAGTAAAAGTCGGTTGGAGTGGTGGCAAGGATAGTACGGCTTCGGTGTTGTTACATTTAGAGCAAGGCGACAAGGTCAAGGCGGTTTGCTATGTTCCTATGTTCACGAAAGATATTCCGTTAATTACAAAAGGGCATTATGAGTTTATCGTAAATACTGCCGAAAGATTAAGAAAAATGGGCGCAGAAGTTCATATAGTAAGCGGAATGACATACTATGATTATGTAAGTCATACTATAACAAGGGGTAAAAACATTGGAAAAATAAGAGGTTTTCCGATAACACAAGTTGGAATGTGTGATTTCAAAAATCAAAGCAAATCTGCAAGTATAAACAAATTTGATGTGGGTGAATATGACTATTATGATATTGGAATTGCTTATGACGAGCTAAAAAGGCAAGGACAGTTGATTAACAACAGACGAAGCATTCTTTGCGAAATGAAATATACCGAGGAAATGGCAAGGAAAAAGTGTATTGATTACAATATGCTTTCACCACATTACCAATTAGAAAAAAGAGATGGTTGCGCTTTGTGCTATAATGCGCCAAAGAAAAGACGAGAAAAATGGTTTTCTGACTATCCGCAGGCAATACCACTTGTTATAGAACTGCAAGAATTAGTGAAAGAAAAAAGACCAGATAGACCACCATTAAGAGAATATAAGTATTTTATAGATACAGAACAAATTGATTTATTTGGAGAATATCGTATAAATTGAAGAGTTCGCAAAGAAGATCAAGTGAGGTGAGGGAAATGAAATTCACAATATACACATTCAATTTCAAAGGCGGAAAAATCACAGTAATAGCATTGGATGAAAATCAAGCACGAATTTTGGCACAAGCAGAAGCGATAAATCGTTGTTGGGATTATGAGATTATCGACCACCCAACCGAGAAAGGCGGTGAGGGGTGATGGCTGAAAGAAATTGCAAAAAATGTTTTCATTATAATGCGTGTAAAGAGGTTGCTTCGCATAGCGGATATGCAGATATAAATTATACCGAAAGCCAATGCAAGAATTTTGTATGTGCTGACGATGTTGTAAAAGTTATAAGGTGTAAGGATTGCATATTACACGAAGAAGGTTGTCTGTTAGATACTCACCCATATATGACAGCAGACAATGGATATTGTTATCTCGCTAAACGCACACCAAAAGAAAGGCGGTGCGGAAAATGAGTGAACTTAAATGTTACCCCTTTTGTGGTGGTGAAGCAAGACGATATTACGGCAATTACGATATGCACGGAGTGGTTTGTAAGAAGTGTAACGGAAAAGTATATGGATATGCAAATAAGGCGAGTGCAACAAAGGCTTGGAATAAACGCCCACCGCAGAAAGAGGAACAGAATGGCAGAACAAAATAAGTATTGCTTTATGGGCAAAGATTGGTTTTGGTCGCTTATTATAGGAGAGTTAGGGAAGGAGCAAAAAATGGCAGAATGGATTAAGGTCAGCGAGAGGTTGCCCGAAAGAAATGGGCGGTATTTGACACATTGTTTAATTGAGGGGCAGAGTTTAGTTTGTATTCTTTATTACAACAGAATTGGCGGTTTTAGCGAAAGCACAATCACCCATTGGCAAACGCTACCGCCACCGCCCGAAGCCGAAAAGTGAGCCGACAGAAAGGTTATTGTGCTATGACCGTAGCCACAGAGCCACGGAAGACGGCAGATTGAAAAGGAGAAATAATTATGTTTGGATTATGGTATATTGTATTTGGAGTAGCTTTTATTGCTATTATGGCAATTGTGGGGTTGGTATTGTTCAGAAAATTGTACCATAAGAATTATTCACTATATAAAAAATTTAGAGATGTTTATTATTATGGCGACACAAAAAAAGAGCGAGAAGAAGCCAAAGCAGATAATGAAAAATACGACAAAATAACAAATAGATGCGACACATTATGTAATGTATCGGTTGTGACTTTGGTTATTTGTTGTGTTGCTCTTATTATACTCATTCTTGTAAGTATATTTGTACCGATTAGTGCAAAAATAGAAGTGCGAGAGTACGAATACAACAAAGAGTTTATCGAAATGTCGCTCGAAACGGTGCAAGACGATAGCGATTATCTCACAATCACGGGTGACATTTTTGAATACAACAAGTGGTTGGCTGATGTAAAATCACGAATTGCCACCTTTGGCAGATTTTCGGCATATTACGGACTTGTAGAAGATTTGGATCCGATAAGGTTGCCTACAAAGACGGTAGATTGAGAGAATAGACCTTGCTTTCGGGCGAGGTCTTTTTTATGCCACGACAGTTTCCCGACAGATACCTAGCGTGGCATAGTATCAGTAAAGTGATAGTAAAAGTCAAATGTTAAATACAAAAACTAAAATAAAAAGTGAAATTTAAGTTATTATTTCACTTCTTTTGGCGAAATTGAAAAAATCATAAAGATTGATAGTATAGTGATAATCTTTTGCGGAAAAGATTTATTTCGCGGCGGTTCTGCCTACATTCTCGCCGCTTCGGGAAAAACACATAGGCGCAAAAAGCCACCTGCAATTTAGCGCTTCGCTCATTGTGGGCGCGGAAAAAGCCACTGCAAAAGTTTTGCAACAGATTTCTCGCGTGTGCGCTGATTTCGGTTGACGGTGCGCCGCGCTGATGCCGCCCGTGCCCGTGGTCGCTCCCGACCTGCCGCCGTGGGCGTTCCGTGGGCGTTTCGCGCGTTGCCCTTTTTCGGGCGTTTTCGGGGCGTTTGGCGCGTGGGTGGTGTGTTTGTGTGGGCGTTGCGTTTCGCGCGCTCCTGTGCCGTTATTTCTCCCCGTGGCGCGTGTTGCGTTGCTCGTTGCGTGTGCGGTTGCCCTCCGTCGCTCTGTTTTTTGCCCTCTGTGAGCCGTTTGCGCTCTCGCACTTGTAAGAATACCCCCCAAAAAGACAAAAGCCGTTATAAGCAAAATTTGAGCCTTGCAAGAGGCAAAAAGAAAACGCCCCGAGCCGATGCCCGAGGCGGTTTTTTTAATTGTTGTAACTTGAGGATTTTCTCAATTCTCGTTTAGCTTCTTTTTCGGTGGGCTTATAGTCAAATTTTATCCGATAATAAAGCCCTTTAATTATTCCGCTTGCTATTGTTCCATTTATGCGAAAATCATATATTTTATAGTTTGCCATTTTCAAAAATTCCTTTCTTTTGCAAGCCGTAAAGCCTGCGCTTGTTTCATACTTCCGATATGCAAATTGTGCGTGTTTCGTCGGTCTTGTCGTTTATCATCACAATGTCAAGGTAGCCTTCGCCCTTGTTATAATATGATATTCTTAATCCGTCCGCTATTGCCGTTTTGATTTCCTCTATTTGCGTAAATGATATAATATAATTATCCATTTTCTGCCCCTTTCAATTATCCAAGTTTGACGGTTTCCCAAGTCGCGCCGCCGTTGCGCTTTTTTCTGATGTCAACAAAACTATAAACGCCGTCTTTATAAAGTTTTACTATGGTTTTAAGCGGTTGACCGTTTGCGCCGTGTGGCACTCTCAAACAGTATTTTTTATCGAAAAAGTGATGTAAAATTTCGTCGTAGCTTTTCCCCTCGTTTATAAGGTTGTCCGCCTCTTTGAGCGTTTCCCTCTGTAAATCGTGCATATAAATCATTGTGTAAGCCGTCCGCCTCCGTTATTTATTATTTTTGTAAAGTTGTTCAAAAAATCCGAGTATAAAAAAGCATATTAAAAGTACAGGCACGGCGCATCACCTCAAAAACTCTTGAAGCTTTGCGTTAAATTCTTCGGGTGTTAGTCTGCTCTTTTTGTCGCCTCCGTCTATCCAGTTCAGATGTTTCCCCGTTGTAGTTCCCCATTGATTTTGAATGACACAGTTAAACTCTGCGCCTTTACTATTGCGTCCCTTAAATGCTACCACTGTATCATAACTATAATATACTCGTCTTTCTCCCATTCTTAAGGCTATTGAATTTGCGCCGTAGTTGTCGCTGGAGTAATTGCCATAGTTCCATTTTCTGACTTGCAAGATGTTTTCTCTCATTTTTTCCTGTTCCTTTCTTGTGTGGGCGTTTGCGCTGTCGGGGCTTGCGACCGTGTGCGCCGCCGCATTACACCGCCGAAGCGGTGCGCTCTGCGTTATTGAATTTTTTGTAGTTCTCTTTTTGAGAATGTCGCTTTGAATTTGTCGCCGTCCGCGTCTATTCCTTCGACTGTGTAATAGTTGCCATCCGTTGCGGTGATTGTTCCGCTTTCGCCTTTGTAAATGCTCATAATGTCAAAATCAATTCTTACTTTGTCGCCAATTTTCATTTTTTGCTTTCCTCTTTTCTTTATTTTTCGGGGGTTTGCCGCGCCCGTCGGCGTGGTAGTTAGTCAATCGGGATACTTTCCACCAAATCCGCATAATAGCGGAGCATTTCGGCAAGTTCTGTTATGTCCTGCTCGTCCGCTGTTGCCTCGAAAGTGTCAAGCAAATTTGCGAGAGTATTTTTCTTTTGCTCAATGTCTTTGAGTGTTTTTCTCAAAAAATCAATTTTAATTTTCATTTGTGCGTTTTCCTCCTTTGCTTTTGTGCCTTTATTATAGCACGCCCTTTTGCCGTTGTCAACCGTTTTCGCATAACTTTTTATAATTTTGTTGAAGTTTGGCAAGGTTGCATAAAGTAAACCGTTTTTGAGGAGTTTGTGCAATATGCCAATTGTGCAAGTTGCACAATGATTTTGCCGTTTTGCCGTTGGGGGATACTAACAAGTTAGTATTGCATAACAAAAAATGGCGGTTTGTTAGGATAGGCTAACAAGTGAGGACTGCCGATGCCCTTCTCGGTTTGTTAGGTATAACTAACATCTATGCTATGGGCTTTGGGGATATAGCTGCATTATAATATATATGTGTATATCTCTATGGCGTTTAATTCCGCATAGAATAGCCCCTTATTATAATACCAATATGGCTGTATAGGTAAATAAATAAGTGGGGCAATAACTGCAGTTTTAAGCCCTTATATAATACGCGCGGAAAAAGGACGGCGCGGCATCTGGGGCAAGCTCTGGACGCATCAAAGGCGCAAATAACGCAAAACGACCGTTAACGGCTATTTTGGGGGATTTTATGGGCTTGTTCGCCGTTCTCTATGGGTTCGCCGTGGCGCGTTTGCCTTTGTGGGGCGAAAAAAGGCACTTTTTAGCGCGTTTGTGGGTGTGGGGTTAGTCCTTGATAGGGTTTGTGGCTTTGCGTGGCTTTTGGGGGCGTTTTTGAGGGATAGGGGGAGAGGGATACCCACCCCTATGTTTTGGTGTTTGTGGTTTTAGCGGTGTTACTGCTCTATTCCGTGAGCAAAAATTTTTTACGAAAATCTAATGGTAGCAAGGGCGCTTTGGGAGATTTATATATTATACCTCTCCTTTCTATTCGCAAATTTTTTATTGAAAACCAAGGGTATATGAGACACTGCGCAAATTGGCGTTTTATATATCAAGGCAACTTGCGATATTTGAGATATGTTCTCAATGGCTCCTACACGGATTCCAAAAATGGCAAAATTTTATAAAAACTATTAGTCAAAATAGACAATGGAAAAGTGGCGCATTATCGGCAAAAACAGGAAAAAGTAAATTAAATTTACACTTGACAACGGGAGTTTTTTGTGTTATAATAGCCAAAAGCGCAAAGACGCAGAAAGGCGGCTTATATGAAGTATTTTTTGTTTGATTTCAAAAAGACTTGCAGATGGATGCCCGAACAGTATGATATTTATTATCACGAACACCAAGTTGGATATTTGAGGTTGCGGAATGGTTGGTTGGAACTGTATCGAGATGCAGGTGACGATGATTATATTTTTTCCGCGAATTTAGGGGAGAAGAATGATGGAGAGTTCGAGAACGAGGAAGTTAGAACTTTTTGGCTTTCAATCGTTGGAGAAATAATGGTAATTTATATTCCAGAACATTTAACCGAACAGTATACAGCAGAATTTAAGAAAATGCTTGTTGAAAAATTCAAATTGGAGAATTGATATGTACCGACACACATTTGTCCTTGTAAGCGGCGAGGAGATTTCAACCTTGTCGGATAGCGTGGAAATACCGACATTCAATTATGGGGATGTCGCGGTTTTTATTGGCGAAAATGAAAAAACAAGATACACAATCCCAGTTTTGAGCATTTTATATGTGGAAACTGTTGAATGTTAAAAAAGGTGTTGACACGCGGAAAATTTTTTGGTAAAATATAAGCGGCGAAATTCTTTCTGTCTTGTTCGCCTCCTTTTGTGTGCGGTGCAATCGGTGAGAGGATTGCTTAAAAACCGAACTTGATAGCCGACCTTATCACTCCATCGGCTGAACGGTTGCCGCGAGAAAATGGGATGTCGCCAAGTGGTAAGGCAACGGACTTTGACTCCGTTATTCAGTAGTTCAAATCTGCTCATCCCAGCCATTGTTTTTCGGTAGCAAACAAAAACCGAAAGAAAACCGCGTAGAAAGCATTCGTAGTGGGGTTTCCCATATTCGGTTTTGCCACTACTTGATACAATAGCCACGGTGCGTAGACACGGAGAGGGCAAAATGCGAGCGCACCAAAAGTGCGTTTTTTCTTTTTTGAGAGGGTTTATGGCGAAAAAGAGAGAGTATTCCGATGTAATAAAGGCGGTCTACAAGGAAATTGAGCGATTGTTCAAGACACCGAAACTGTGGGATAAAGAGGACGAGAAGATTATACAACTGTTTTCCATTTTGAAAGAAGCTGTTTTTGAGCAAGTCCACAATGTGCTTGCGCCGCAGAGGACGGCAAGTGCGGAAAAGGAACTGCGTGACATTCTCGCCAAGTATGTTATCGGCTACACCGAGAAGAAAAAGGGCTTGAATTTCATCGGCGCGATTTCGCCCATACGCGCGAAACTTGTTCAGTTGAAGAAAAACAAAAAGGCTCGGAACGAATACATTGCGCGATACCTTGACCTCTATGACGATTTTATGGCATTGGCGTCGTTTCGGTCAATGAAGCACTATTTTCTCTATATGCAACAAGTATTTGCATTTACTCTATGGGAAGATACACAAAATTGCTTTGATGGGTATTTGTACTATGGTGGCAGAATGGTGCTCGACGGCGAGGTTAAGTTCATTGAAAAGCAATGTCCCACGGGCTTCGGGAAATCGCTGTCGGATGCCTTTATGCAATCGTGGATTTTCGGCATCGACATTGACAATGACATCTTGAAGGTATGCGGAAATGATAAGTTCACGGACGATTGCTTCCAAAATGTCACAAAACTTATGACATCACCTGCTTTCGCCAAAGTTTTTCCTTATTACGCGCAATTTAAGTGCGACACAACGCTTATGTTCCAATTTCACTCGCGAAAAGACCTCAAATTTGCGATTATGTGCAGTAAAAAGTCCACGAATTTCCGAATTGTCACAAAATTGAGTGATGTGAACGGCGTTCGCGCCAAGTATCTGTTCCTTGACGATATTACGCAGAGAAAAGATATGTCAAATATCAATCAGCACCAAAAGGACATTCATTCCTTTACGCACGAATGGTTTGAGAGAAACTATAACCGAAATTTCTTTTATATTATCGCAAGCGGCACAACCTACTCGCAGTTTGACTTGCTTTCACACTTACGGCGTGTTATGGGCGGCGAGAGCGCAGTAAAATCTGCAATCAATAAATACACACTTGTCGGAAAGTCCAATTATATCGTTCCAAACGGCGTTTCAGTGTTCGTTTCCGTTCCTCTTTTGGACTATGAAACGGACGAAAGCACCTACCCGAAGAAAATCTCCACCGAGAGCGCACGGAAAAAGCGCGAAGAAAACCCAACCGAGTTTTGGGCTATGGATATGCAAAAACCTCTACCTCCCGATAGTTCTCCGTTCTATTTCACGAAGTTGCGCCAATACACGACTCTGCCAAAAATTGGTGAAGCAGGGCGACTTGAAACTTGCGTGGCGGCACTTGATACAAAGCGCAGGGGCAAGGACTTTCTCTCTATGCCGATTTTCTTTGAAGCGGACGACCCCGAAAACGCAAATCAAACTGTTTTCTATTTGAAAGATTGGCTTTATGACGATAGACCGATGAAAGAGTGCTTGCCGTTGATTGTTTCCAAAATCATTCAGCACAAAATCACGCGACTTTATGTGGAGCGCAACACCGAGGAATGTATTGAAACGCTTATCCAAGACAAACTGCGCGGCCAAGGGTACACCTCTTGTGTGATTGAGGAAGTATATTCCACCGAGCCGAAAGACCGTCGAATTATGAGTGCCGAGGGCGACATCAAGGCGCGAATGGTGTTCCCTCAATACGGAATGTACTCGCAGAGTAACGATATTGGCAAAGCTCTTATGAATTTTTATGGCTATACCTACACGGGAACTGTGGCGCACGATGACGCGCCCGATAGTCTTGCGCTCTTTGCCAAGCGATTTGTGATGAACGCAACGCGCAGATACGGCAAAGTCACCACTTTTAGGCGATAATTGTAAACTTTCTGTGAACAAACTTGACAAAAGCGCGTTATCGTGATAGGATTTAAGACGAATAATTGAAGTCGGAGAACTGAAATGCAAAAAATCATTGATTGTCCGCTTTGTAACGGTGGAAAATTGAATATTGATATTGCAAACGGGTATCGCATAATCACGGACGGACGACCGAGCAAGTTGCCGTTGAAGAAGCGTTGCAAGTTTTGCAACCGAAATGTGAAATACACAGTTGTTCGTGACGAAGATTACGAAGCAACACTTGCTTGGGTGCAAGAGAAATAATAAATCGCAGTTCGGAGAACATTAAGCGAATAGGTGCGTAGTGCCTTTTAGGGGTACTATGCACTTTTTGATTTTGGGGGAGGTCTAATGAGAAAAGGTATTCCACAAATTAAAATCCCGATTAGACCGAGCGAGTTGTCTATCGAGAGGGTTGAGCAATATCTTGATGTTGTTTTTCGGGAGTTTGAGAAGAACGCCATTGCAATTAGGAAAGACTACGATATGTATTGCCTCGACCACGCCATTTTGGGAAAGGTAAGAGCGCATAACGATACCGAGATTAACAACATCGTTCTAATCCCCGACCTTAAAGCAAAAGTCGATTGGAAAACGGGCTATGTGTTCGGAAACCCCATAAAGTACGCGCAGAACAAGACGAGCGAAACGGACGATATAAACTACCTTAACAAGTATGTGCGTTCCGCCTGCCAAAGGGCAGTTGATAAAGAGGTCGGCACTTGGGCGTATGCCACTGGCGTTGGATATTATTTCATCGAGCCGAGAAGTGACGATTTCAACATAGAGGTTGATGCCCCATATGTGCTTTACGCGGTTGATGCCGATACTTGCACAAAGGTTTATTCTTCCTTTATCGGCAACCAAGCACTTTTCGACTTTATATTCACCACATACGAAGAAGTAAAGACGGACGGAACAAAGGAAACCGTAAAGGTAATTGACATTTACCTTAAAGGCGCACTTTACAGTTACGAATGGCGCATTGGCTATCCCGATTGGAAACGAGTAAGAGAAGAAGCGCGAGGCGTAAACAAACCGTTACCACTTGTCGAAAAACGCTTCAACCCAGATGGCATTGGCATTGTCGCTATGGGCGAGAGTATGCAATACGCCATAGACCACCTTGTAAGTAATGGTCTTGACAATATCGAGGATATTGTAAATCAAATCATTGTCTATAAGAACTGCAACCTCGGCGATAACGAGGAAGAACAAACGGATAGCCACAGAAGCGGAATGAGAAATGGTTGCCTTGTTTTGAACTCGGCAAGCAAGGAGTTCCCTGCCGATGTTGACACGCTGAAAACCGAGTTGAGTTTGAAGGAAGTCCGAGAGTTGTACTCCATTATCAACGAGAAGTTCCACTCCGCGCTCGGTATTCCTATGGCAATGAGTTCCACCAATAGCGGTGGCACTACCAAGAGTGGTAGCGAGGTCGCAAACGGCTATGATAACGCCTATAACCGCGCCCTTGACGATATTAACACATTTATCAAGGCAGACACCGAGTTGCTCAAAAAGATTATGTGGATTTGTCAAAACACGCCCGATAACAAGATTGATAACTTGTCACCGAGCGATATTGAGATTAAGTATTCTCTTAACCTCACGGATAATATCTTGACAAAGACACAAGCCTATGTAAACTTGGTGCAGTCGGGCGTACCGCCCACAATCGCACTTCGACTTTGCAAGTTGTCGAATGACCCCGAAGCAGAGGGCAAGTTGATTGACGATTACATTGCGGAGCGAGACGCAAAAGCCGCCGAAATGAAAGCGGCGCAACAACCCAATAATAACTCGCAAGAGTGATTATAGCAGAGAGAACTGCGTATAAAACACAGAAGACGGAGATGTCTATAAGCGCACATTTTCCCCATAGGGGCGCAGAGAAGCGTAATCGCAGGAGAATTGAATATGGCAGAAGAAACCAAGAACACTACCACGGAAACCACCGACACCACGGACTACAAGGCAGAGTTTGAGCGTTTGCAAGCGGAACACGCGAAGATGAAGTCGAGTTTCGACAAGGCATCGAGCGAGGTTGCCGATTATAAGCGCAAAGAGCGAGAGAGAATGTCCGAGGATGAGAAGAAAGCCGCCGCCGATGCCGAGCGCGAAGCCCACTATAAGGACTTGGAGCGCAGAATTGCATTGAGCGACTATTCCGCAGAACTTGACGACATCGTTGATGCAAAGGTCAAGACGGAAGTTGTGGAACTTTTCGCAGACGGAAAAATTGTGGAAGCGTTGAAAAAGTTTAAGGAGTTTCGCGCAAAAGACCGCTCGGAGATGGAGAAGCGAATTAAGGCAGACCTTATGAAGCAAAACCCTCAACCCACGGCGCAGGGCGGAACTACTGCCAAAACCAAAGCAGACATTATGGCTATCGTAGATGCCGAGGAAAGGCAGAAAGCGATTGCCGAAAACATCCACCTTTTCATCTAAAATAATTTTTTAAGGAGATTGTTAAAATGGCAGTTACCACTAACACTACCACCACCGCGCAGATTACCATTAACCCTAAGGAGATTGATTTTGTATCTCGCTTTGAGCAGACTTGGCAAGCCCTTCGCGAGATTATGAGCATTGCTCGTCCCGTCCGCAAGCAACTCGGCACGAAGCTCGTTGCAAGCAAGGCAGAGGTTGTTCTGCAAGACGGCGCAGTTGCAGAGGGTGATGAGGTTCCTCTGTCCCAAGCAACTGTAACCCCCGTGATTTACGAGGACATCGCTCTTGAAAAGTTCCGCAAGCGCGTGACCGCAGAGGCAGTTGCAAAGTTCGGCGCAGAGGTCGCCGTTCAAAAGACCGATGATGCGTTCCTCAACGAGTTGACCGCAACCGTTATGGATAGATTTTATGATTTCGCACAGACGGGCACTCTTACGGGCACTTATGACACCTTCCAAATGGCAGTTTCTATGGCTGTTACGATGGTTAAGGACAAGTTCAAGAAGTTGCACCTCAACTACTCCAACATTGTTGTGTTCGCAAACACCCTTGATGTTGGTCGCTACCTCGGCGCGGCAGAGATTTCTATGCAGACCCGTAACGGCATCGAGTATTTCAAGGACTTCCTCGGCGCAAGCACCGTGATTGTTTCCTCCGAAATTCCCGAAGGTACGGTTATCGCAATCCCTGCTGATAACATTGTTCTGTATTACATCGACCCCTCCGATGGCGGTTTCACTTCCCTTGGTCTCAACTACACCGTGGGCAACGGCGCAACCAACCTTATCGGCGTTCACAAGGAAGGTGTGTATGGTCGCGTTTCGGGCGACACCCACGCAGTTATGGGTATGAAACTCTTTGCCGAGTACATTGACGGCATTGCCAAGGTAACTTTCGGCGCATAATAAAAAACTAACGGAGGGTCACGATGGACTTTATTGCAACTGTGAAAAGCAAATACGGGCTGACATTGGAAGATGCAACTGCCATTGTCAATCGCGCAAAGATGTTTTACTACGGGTTGAAATATCCTTGTGACCCTCTTGCCGATGAAAAGACAAGACCGATTGAGGGGTTTTTCGCCCAACAATGGATTTTGTCGGCGTGTGACGAATTGGTCGAGCGACTTGGCTTCAATTCCGCGATTGGCTACCGAGAGAACGGCGTGAATTGGTCTTTTGACGGAGCGCAGTTGAGTGAGCGACTTGTATCGCTTATCAAGCCCGTGGTCGGGGTGGTGCGATGAAACTCGGCGGTGTTATTTGGCACTCCTCGCGCATAAACGAGGAAAATGCCGAGGTTGCCGAGTTCGCCAATCCCCAAGCAATCCGCACTCGCGCCAACTACTTTTCCGTGATGCCCGCGACCTCGCGTGGCTTTTTGGAAGTAATGCAGTACGGCGAGGACTTGGATAGCACTTGGACGGCTATTGCGAATGACCGCGTTTTCCACGGCAAGGTCAAAGAGGGCGACTTGTTTTGGCTTGACGGCGAAAGACCGCCCGAAGAAATCACCGAGGACTACGGATATGCCGAGAGCGCAACGGCGGTTGTCAAGAGCGTTGCCTATGTCAACCACACAATTTCCGTCACCCTTACTCGCAACAAAGAGCAAGTGAAACGATGAAGATTGAAGTTGGGCTGAACAAGCAATCAATCAAGAACGCCATAAAGCAACTGAACGCCATAAAGAAAACTGTTCCCACGATGCAACAAGAGTTTTTGATGGAAGTCGCCCATTGGCTAACCGAGAGGGCAAATGACTATATCACCAACTCGGACTTGGGAAGTCTTGTGAAAGACCAAATTCGGGGCAGTTGGAGTTATGAGCCAACCGCAAACGGGGTTAAAATTGTGAACAATGCTCAAAAGCAAGTCACGAATTTCGGAACAGTTCCGTTGGCGGTTTTGGTTGAGTTTGGTGTTGGCGTTGTCGGTCAATCGCAAGCGCACCCCAACGCAACCGCAGAGGGTTATGAGTACAATGTCGATAGCGGTCATAAATCCGCAGACGGCTCTTGGCAATTTTGGCTCAATAGTGACGAGCGAGATTTGCCGATGAACGCATTTACAGACTTTGGAACTTATGACGACCACCGAAAAGGTGGCAAGCGAATGGTTGTGACAACCCGTGGCGCAAAGGGCGTTTGGTACGCCTATAACGCCATTGTCGATGCTCAAATGGAACTTGCGAAAGCCAACGGCGGTAAAATTGGCGAATTGTGGGAGAAAGTCAAAAAGAGGTATATTAAGTAATGGATATTCTAACTTATGAATTTCTAAAAGAGGGAATGATAAAGTATAACGAAGATAATGGGAAACCCTATGGGAACGCCATTGTAGGTTATGCTCCCAAAACCCCTACTTATCCTCTAACTGTTTTTGACGAAATCCGCAACACCGCAAACTCCGCTTACAACACTTGCTTTGATCGAGTGTCAAGTATTGGATTTTCCGTCCGCATAAGCGCAAAAACAAAAGGCAAAATCGACAAGCAAACAATCGCAAGGGAAATCGCGCAATTCATTGACCGATACCTAACCGCGTTCAACCTAACGCGAATTTCATATAACGCAAATCCGAGTGTCAACGATGATAGCATATACGAAATCATTATGACTTATTCGGGCAATTTACACGAAAACCGAAGAAAATTTATTTAAGGAGATTGATATGGAAAAGGACGCACTTTTTCAATATAACGAAAGCCAAGCGCAAGTAGGTTATAAGTCTGCCGTGCTTTACAAGAAGCAGGGCGAGAACAAGTACCGTTTCCTTTGCGCCAGCGAAACTGTGCCTTTCCCTTACGGCACAAAAGATACCTATGAGTACGACCTTTTGAACTCTGGAAGTAAGGGTCAAGTAGAGGGCAAAAACGCAGTCGAACAGAAAGAGGTTGAACTTCTCTACACCCCTAACAACGCTTACCTCTTTGAAACTCTCAAAGGTCAAGTTCTTGATTTTATGTCGCTTACGCCCGACAAGGTTGGCTACAAGTATCACGGCAAGATTTCTTTCCGTCCTAACGATGCTTCTGCCGACATTCACCGTGGCACTTACACGATTACGCCTATGGGCGCAAGTGAAGTTCCCTTGTTTATGGCAAGAGAGGAGTGCTACACCCCCTTGTTCTTTGCCGATGTAATTCCCTATGAGATTTCTATTGCAGACCTCGGTGAAGCAACCGATGTAAAGCTAAACCTCGGTATTGTTGGCAACCCCACGGGCGTTACCTATGAGTATGACACCTTCTCTGCGACCACCAACAAACCTACGGGCACAAAGACCGAAATGACCGTAACCAACGGCATCGGCTCTATCCCAAAGACCAAAGGGCTTTACATTATCTACGCCGAGCCGAGTTCGGCTATGGCTATCACACATTCGGGTTGCTTTACCCTTGTGTATGTAATAGACTAAATTTAACTTCATAAAATACCCGTAGAGGAGAATAATTATGAGCAAACTTACACCTTATTTTGAACTGAACGGAACTCGCTATGAGTTTAGAAGAACTCGTTGGCTGATTGCCGAGTATGAGAAACTTGGCAGAGAAATGGCTTTGTCGCCCGAAGATAAAGCCGATGCTATGAAAGCAAACAACCTTATGGCAGATGCGAAGCGTTTTGCCGAGAAGGAAAGCGAAATGTGGGAAAGACTTTGCGAAAATCCCACGCCCGAAAACCGCGCCACTTATTCTATGTTCAAGGAAATGAGTGACGAGGCGATTGCAAAGTACAATGACTTTATCGCCAAGAACGATACTGTGAACACTTCCTTTAAGCGCAGTATTGACATTCTTGAAAAAATCGCAATCAAGGCACTTGCCGAGCAGTATTTCGGTATGAACGAAGCACTTGCAAAGCAGACTTGGGAAATGTTTGTTGACACAATAGACGACCATAATAAAGTAGGAGAATGGCTTATCGCGTTTGGTGATTGTCTGTTTGTTGACGATGATAACGAGGAAGATACGGGTTTTTTAGCACAGAAGCGGAAGATGGACGAGGAACGAGCGAACAACAGAAAGTCCGCGCTCCGCAGAAAGAGATAAAAGACTATTACCAATATATTTATGACGAGGTTTTGCCTTCTGCCTTTCAATACGGACAACCGCTTGACGAATTTTGGCACGGAGATATGCGTTGCCTTGAAGCACGAAGAAAAGCATATATAAGAGATGTATGTTTTAGAGCGTGGAAACAAGCCGACTATGACCGAATTGCTATGGAGATAGGCGCAAAGAACGCTATGGCGACCAAAAAGAGTGAGCGTATTGATAGGTGGATTGAGCTCACCGACCCTATAGAAAAGATTGAAAAGGCAAACGCAAAACCGAATGATTTGAGTGTGGAACAACATAACCAAAATATGTGGTTTTTGCACGATGTTTTGAAGAAATAATAGAGAGGCGTTCATAATGGCAGATTATAAAGCAGGCAATTTGAATTTAACCATTCAAACAATATCGAATGATACTATCAAGTCGCTTGATGCCGTTATTGAACGCCTTTCTTTAATTGATAAGGGTTTGGGTGGAATTAAGGGTAGTTCTTATATCCGAAAATCCGCTAAAACCCCTAAATCCAACGGAGGTGCATTTGGATTTGCCAAACTTGGCGTAAACCTTTATATGATGCGCCGTATGGGTCGCTTTATGGCTAACTTGGTGCAAGCAGGGTCGGACTACAACGAAACCCTTAACTTGTGGCAAGTCGCTATGAGAATCAACCTTGATGTTGCCTACCAATTCGTGAACAAGATGCAAAAGGCGTATGGTATCAGCACGAAAACGCTGATGAACGCCCAAGCGATTTTCAAGAATATGGTTGGAAACTTGGGTAATGTTTCCGATGCAACGGCGTATGCACTTTCCGAGGCATTAGTCCAAATGTCCGTGGACTTTTCTTCGCTTTACAATGTTAAACTGAACGAAGCGTTTAACAAAATGCAAGCAATGCTTGCCCGTCAGGTTCGCCCGATACGCAGCGTGAGCGGTTATGACATCACCGAAAACACGATTTATGAGTTGTACCAAGCACTCGGCGGCACAAAGACTATGCGCCAACTGAACAACACCGAAAAACAACTTTTGTCTATTTATGCGGTGTTCAAGCAAATGGGCGCAAGTGGTGCGTTGGGCGATATGAGCAAAACGCTCAACCAATTCGCAAACCAAAGCCGTATGATGACCGAGTATTGGGCTGAACTCAAAACTTGGTCGGGCTTGTTGCTCAAAGACTTGATAGACCAAAGCGGTGCGCTTATTTATATTAACGCTCTGCTTATCACGACTACCGAGATTGTAAAGGCAATCGCAAAGGCAAGAGGAGTCGGTGACGAGAACTACCTCACGGGCTTGTTTGAAACTACCGAAGCCACGAATGATGCCGTTGACGAGTTGCAGGGCAAACTCCTTGACTTTGACAAGTTCCGTTCCCTTGAAGGTGCAACTGCTTCTCCCCTCGCCATTGACGAAAAACTCTTGCAAGCGATTTCGGGCTATTCAAGCAATATAGACCAAGCGGAGAACGAAGCGCAGAAACTTGCGGAAACTTGGCTAACCAATCTTGGATATGTTTATGACGCAGAAAGTGGCACTTGGAAATTAGGGGAAAATATAAGCGAAATACTAAAACTTGTAATAGAAATTGGTAAATTCTTATCACCAATTTTTGATACAGTATGGGAAATAGTTGGTTTAGTTTTACCTTTAATAACTCATATTATTGAAAAATTAAACCCCATAATGCTTCCAATATCTAAAATATTAAAGAATGTTTTTGCAATAGTAGAAGCAATAGTAAGGTTTTTAACTCCTATACTTGATGCCGTCATAGATTTGTTAATGATTTTAACTCCTATTTTGGAAGTGGCAAATGGAATTGTTTGGTTGGTATCTGTTGTTTTAATAGGTGCGATAGAAACAATAAATTGGCTTTTAGTTCCTGTCCTCGCAACTTTTGAAGCAATTTCAAAAGTTGTACAAACAATAGCGGAATTAGTAAGAGCGTTGTTCCAATGGGATTGGGGTTCTCTTGGGAAAAATCTTTCTAATATTTGGGGTAATTGGCGAACAAGCGACTTTGCAAGCACAAAATACGAAATGCCAAGTTTTGCGGTTGGCGCAAGCGACATTGATAGCGGCACAGTATTCCGCGCAGGAGAGTTCGAAAAGACCGAGGCGGTTTACACGGGTATCAACGGAAAGACGAATGTTGCGAATGTGCGCCAAATGGAGCAAGCGTTCTACAATGCGCTTTCTCGCCACTCGCGCGAGGGCAACGGCACGATTGTGGTGCAGACATACCTTGACGGCGAAAAGGTCTATGAGAATACCACCGCAAAGGCGAAGTCGCGCGGTAATGTTTGGGCGAAAGTGTGAGGTAAATAATGGCAACAGTAAACTCATACAAAGATAAATACATCGGAGTTGACCGACCTTCCGTATATGACATTTTGCAGAAGGTCGGCACTACGGAATACCGAGAGGGTGCGATTAAGGAATACAAAGCCGTTGATATTGCAGAGGTAAAGATTGACGGCAATCGTTTCCGCAACTATGGCGTGTATAGTTTCATTTTGGAAAAGACCTTTGTGAAGCAACCCAAAAGAAGCGCAGATGGTAGTCTTGGAAACCTTAACGCCTACGCGACTTTCCTCACTCCGCACTTGATTATGGACTTTTCGGTGATGTCTATTGACGACTACCGCAAAATTATGCTTTTGCACTACGGCGCAAATGAGTTCACGGTTGAGTGCTATGACCCGATTTACAACCGCAAAATCAAAGTCAAAATGTACTTTGCCACCGAGGAAATGGCGAAGCTATACACCATCGCCCAAAACCGCCTTTTGCCCGACGGGCAATGGGAAGAATGGGTTGACCTTGTTGGCGTGACCGAGTACAAGGTTGAACTTATCGGCACGAACAACGACCTTGACCTTGTAAGTGTGCGATATGTATATTCTGCAAATGATGAAAATGGAAATCCGATATTTAACGCCCCCAACGGCTCTCCTATGCCCGACCAATACGAAGAAGATATTTACTTAGGCGAGGAAATTGTTGTTGGTTCTAATTCGACTTTCCAAAATACTCCCCCAAATGCCGCTTATCAATTCTCCCATTGGACTATGCTTTCGCAGAACGAAAACGGAGAATATGAAGAACTGGGCAAAAGAACAAATGGTCTTGTAATAACTATAAATGCGCCAACAATTTTCCGCGCAGAATGGGAGCCAACAGGGACTCACAATCTTTCGTTCAACTATGGGATTTCCGATGTTGACTATACTGTGGATAGCGCAACGGGCATAAGGACGGACATCCTAAGCAGGGAAGTTCAAGAAGGTCAAAGTATTGGCATTTTGCCGAAATTGACCGCAGAGCCGTTTGTAACAGGCGCAGATAATAAAAAATACTACCCTTACACAAATGGCGGTTGGTACAAGCACCCTGTTAAACAAGCGGATATGCAAGTTTTCAGCAACGAGTTGTATTGGATGGATAGAGATACCATTATCTACGCGCTTTACGACAAGAAACCATTTTCGGTGACTTATGTGACAGACGCGCCGAACACCGATATCCCAACTCAAACTCTTTATTACGGCGACCAAGTTTATCTTCCTACGCTTGCGCGTGACGGATATAGTTTTCAAGGTTGGTACATTGATGAAGATAAGAAAACGGCGTTTAGCGGAAATATGCCCCCCTATTCCATTACTCTTTACGCAAGGTGGGTTAAGTCGTGATTGAATTAAATGCTGAAATTCAAATCAAGAAAGAAAACAAATACCCGTTTCGCATTGGGTTTAGCAAACTTGGAGAAGATTTATTCGGAAAAGATATTGATAGAACGGAAAAAATCAATAAAAGAAATATACTTTCTTTGGATAGCGAAATTAGGGATAGAGCAGAAAAAAACAAGCCAAATTTTGGTTTGATTTCAAGTGGTGGTGCTTTATCTTTCAAGGACAACAATAAGGTTTTCTTGAAATATGCAAACACAAAACTTTTAGACGGAAACGAAAAGGTGTTGGTGTTTTTGGAAAACAAACTCGCAAAAAACAGAGAAAAAGTTGGCGAATATTACACCCAAAATTGGAAATATGACAACAATAATGGAGTCGTTTCCGTTTCTCTAATAGATGGTCTTGAAGATATGCAAAATAAAAATATTGGAGATATAAGTTTGCTGAACGAGCAAGAAGAAAAAACTCTTTACGATTTTTATTTGATGGTCAAGGCAAGTTTGGAAGAAAATGGATATAAATTGAAAGAAATCAGCGAAAATCTCACCGAGTTTATGAAAAATGTTTCCGTTAAATATCCTTATTTTTCAAGAAATTCCGCTTGGAATTATTTGCTTAAAATATCTACCGCTTGTATGGCTAATTCCTATAAAGGTAAAGATGGTTTGATTTATACTATGGAGTAATATTATGCCTATTATAATTAAAAGCAAAAATATTTTTTCTGTTGAAAATGAAAAGTTTACTAATGCAGTAAAAGATGCGCGGATAGAAGAAACAGCTTTTTCAACAAATCAAGCCCAACAAATTTTTAGCATAAACTTGGAATACAAAAGAACAGAAACGGGGTTAAGCGAATTTGGCAAATCCGAGGGGTATCAAAACATCTCTTTCTTTCAAGGGGACGGAGATTATAACCGATATGTTCAATTCAGTTTTGAAACAGAACTTAACGAAAAAATTTTCTTGTTAAGAAACGCCAAAGTAAAATTGTCTTTGACTGGAGAGGAATACAACCCAAACAACATAGACGATGATGAAAATGGCTCTGTTGACGATAATGAATATAACGACCAATATTCTTTTACAAATTCATACGATAGCCAAATTGGAAGCAATATATTTTTTTCTATTATCAAAAAAGAAGAAGATTTTAAGCCAATCGGGATTTATGCAACAGTAGGAATATATAGGTTATCAAGGAATAAAGCGAAAATCTTTGTTGTTTTGCCATATTACTATGATAATTCATATTCGTATCTTACAAGGACATATAAGAGAGCCGAAATATACTTGTGCGCTGATGAACAGATTACTAATTCTGTTGGGGAAGATGGAAGTTTTCTTCAAATAAGTAACAACGAAATTATAAATGAAACAACAATCGTTTCGGAAACAACAAAAACGCCGAGCGAAACTCCAAGTTGGTTTTTGAAAATAAGACAATCTTCCGATTTTTATGGAAGTGGAAGTTATTACTACTTTGTTAATGATAAAGAAGAAAGTTCGTCTTTTATATCATCAAGTATTGGCACAAATGATGTTAGATTTAGCATCTACAATTTTTATTCAAACACCAATCTTTCTTTCAGCGAAGAAACAATTTCAAAATTGAAAAATTGCAAGATAGAGTGCAACGGATTTTTAATTTCTGCAAGCGTTTCCGAAACAACTCAAAATATGGGGGACGGAAACAAAATAACTGTAAATGTTCCAGACGAGGAATGGGAAAAAACTGGAAAAACTCTTTCGGAGTTTAGAGGAGCAGAAAAAACTTTTTATTTTGATTATTTTGTTGGAGGAGAAGAAACTACAACAACGGAAAAAATATCCGAATTTATAAGAAGAAAAGTTGTTGGGGAGTGGCAAAGAGGAAAAGAAAGTTCCAAAATGCTTTGCTCAATTTCAGATTACTATAATGAAAATGGTGAAAAAATCATTGATATAAAAAGCGAGAAGATGTCTTTTAATATCGGCGAAAATGTAATTCCTATGGTTTTTGGAGAAAACAGAATTGACCGCCCTATGTCAAAAAACGCAGACGGAAGCGCAAAGGTTTTCCGCGTTTGTGGTATAAAGTTCATTTATGACGGCGCGGTTTGGCAAGAATTAACTTTACAAGAGGTTTGAAATGGCTAATTTTGAATTAAAACCAATTTCATTTGATAATATCAACAAAGGTGTTAGATACGAGAACGGGGATATTGTTGAAGCGGAAACGATAAACGCCCCCATTGAAGCCAGTGCATACGCGCAAGAGTTGGCGCGGCAGGCGTTGGAAGTTGCACAAAGCGGAGAAAGCGGTCAAGTTACCCTTGCGGCTTACCCAATCGGCGCGGTTTATATTTCCTCTGACATTATTAGCCCTGCCGAACTTTTTGGTGGAGATTGGATTGAAATCCACGATACTTTTTTGGTTGCAAACGGTGATAATTTTATTGCTGGCGATAATGGTGGAGCACTTTCTCACTATCACGACAAAGGAACTTTGCAAACCGAACTTGCAATTATAAGCGGTAAAATTAGATTAAATACCGTTGGAAAGTCTTGGGAAAGTTCTTGGTCGCACACGGCATCAACTGGCGTAAGTGAAACATTAACAAATGCCGAAACTGTAAAAATGAGTGGTGTAACAGCCGAGGCAGAGCATTTGCCACCTTGGAAAGCCTTTTATATGTGGGAAAGAGTGGGTTAATTTATGAGAGTTTTTGATGAAAACAAAATTCAAGAATTGTTTTACTATGACCTTGAAAAAGGATATTTGTGCGAGGAAAAACTTTTTGTAAAACATCACGAAGCCAAACAAGGCGTTGATGCGATTTGGCACTACGAAACGCAGAAAGAATACCCCAATGGCGGAAGATTGGTAAAAAAAGTAATTGATGTTCCTGCAATTCCATACGAGCCGAGTTGGGACGAGTATGAGGACATTATGGTTTATGTTCCATACAATGCCGAGGAGTTGAAAGAACGCAGAATTTCACAAATTAAAAATCGCCTTTCCCAGTTGAGCGAGGATTTTATTCAATCTTTTGCAGGTGCGGTAATTTCCGATATTGATGTTCGCAAGGCAGAGTTCGCAAAACTCCATAACGAATTGAGAACGCTTTTGGGTAAAGAACAACGAACTTACTATTGATAAATAGGAGATAAAAATGTCAAATGTAATTCAGCAGGGCGCAACACCGACACATAAATTTCATACTCCTTATCCAAAGGATTTTGTGGAAAGTGCAATCATCACCTATGAGCAAAACGACAAGATTGTTTTGGAGAAAACAGGCGATGAATTGATTGTTGAGGATAATTCAATTTCTGCGGAACTCACGCAAGAGGAAACTCTTTCTTTTGACGATGATTGCGATGTAAAAATCCAGTTAAAAGTGAAATCCCAAAACGGCAGTGTTATTCCCTCAAAAATCATTTATGCCACCGTGGACGAAGTTCTTAACAAAGAGGTAATGTGATGGCACAATTTGTGGCGGTGTTTGAGCCTATAAACAACACCTTTGAAACCGAGTTTGAGGGCTTCACGCCCGTTTCGGAAGGCGGCTACGATAAAGGATATGCCAATGGATTTTCCGAGGGCGAGAAAGAAGGGTTTGACAAGGGAAAATCCGAGGGTTTAGAGCAGGGCAAAAAATTAGAATATGATGTTTTTTGGGATAACGCGCAAAATTATGGAAATAGAGAAAGCCATTCTTATGCTTTCGCTGGCGCAGGGTGGAATGACAATAACTTTAAGCCAAAATACAATATGCGTGTAACAAATGCTCAATATATGTTCCGTTATACCGCGATTGAGCATTTGGCAGAAATCCTTGCAAGTCAAAAAGTTATCATTGATTTTTCTGCGATAACCAACACGGACAGAATGTTTGCGGACGGTGCGCTCGTTCACATTGGCGAGTGTGATTTCACAAACACAAAAAATGTTGCCAGTACATTTGCAAACGCAAGGTCTTTACAAACTATTGATAAAATAATCGTGAACGAAAGCAATGTTTTTGACACTACTTTTACAAACTGTGCCGCTTTAGATAAGGTTGCATTTGATGGTGTTATTGGCAAATCAATAAATTTTCAATGGTCGCCGTTGTCAAAGAAAAGTTTTGAAAATATTATTCCACATTTGTCCGAAAATGTCACGGGGCAAACCGCTACTTTCAAAAAATCTGCTGTTATAGCGGCATTTGGAAGCACAACATCTGCGGAATGGTTGGCATTGGTTGGTAGCAAATCAAACTGGACTATATCGCTTGTATAAGGAGGAAAAAATGAAATCAAGAACAGTAATATATGCTGACGAGGGAAAAGTCCTCACAAACGGCGAAATTTACGGCAAGGAGATATTTCTTGCAGACGGAATGAGCGAATACCAATTCCACGAAATAACAGACAAGGAGTATGAAGAAATCCTTGCGGCGCAGAGCGCAGAAAGTGAATCATAATGCCTACTACGGAAGAAATCATTAACGAAAAAGCGAAAAAAATCGTTGAGGGCGAAATTGAGCCGATTGAAGGCGAAGTTTCAAAAAAGGAAACGCAATCGCAAGTACCAACGCTCCAAATCAATGGGGAAAAAACTCTTGAAGAACAGGCAAAGGATTTAGTTGGAGTTAAGGCAACAGAAAGAGCAATCAATGACGAAATCTTAACGGACGGAGTTACCAACCGAAAGAAAGCCGAACTTTTGAGCCACGCCGAGGCTCACTTGAAAAAAGAACAAGCGGAAAACAAGAAAGCTGACATTCTTTTACAAGAAGCCAATCACGGCGTTTACGATGGAGTTGCCACATACGCAGGCATAAAAAAGGCTTTGCCGCAGAAAATGCAGAGCGTTCTTTTCCCAATTTTATCCGCAGTGCAAATCATTGTTCTTATTTTAATCGGCGTTCCGATAAGCATTGTGAACATTGTTTTGGATAGCGTTGACAGCGTTGTGCAAAAAATGCAGAATGTTACTCGGTCTGCTCGGTGGATTGTGCTTGGATTGATTATTTTTGGGATTTTTTGGGTCGCATTTTTGATTATAAAACAAATTCTATTACAACGAGGTATTTTTTTGTAAAACTCATTGACAAAGCCAAAATTCGGTGCTATAATTAAAATAAGAAAATATAAGGAGAGAAAAATGCTTAAAGAGTTGTACGAATACAGAAAGGTTTTTGAAGCAGAACTTGTTAAGGCGCAAGCCCAAGTCGCGGTTGTCGATTTTATGATTGAAGCCGAGGAAAAGAAACTCGCGCAGAAAGCCGACACGGAGATTGTCGAGATTGAAAATGAGGTAGCGGAGCAACCCACGGACGAAAGTTATTAAGGGGGGATAAATGATGTATAATCACATCGTTGAAAACGCAATCGCGCAGATTGAAGCAACTCGCAATAGAGAAATTGAAGCGGCTCGTCAAAAGGCAACGCAAGAGGAAATCGTACCTTTTAATAGGGACATTGATGAGCATTTGAGAAATGCGATTGCAGAACTTCAAAAGCAACACAACGAAAAAATTGCAAATCTCCAAAAGGTTTTTGAGGCAGAAAAGGCATCTCTTGCCGAAGCCGCCGCGAAGAAGAAGGAGCAGTTTGCAGAAACCGCGCTTGCAACCGCCGTTTCCGTAATCAACGCAAAGGCAAACGAGAAGATTGCATATTTCAAGAAAGCCATTGACGAGGGGGCTTGAAAATGAACGCGATTTTTGAAAATCAAGTTTCAGTTTATTGCATTATGGCAGTTTTGATTTTCGCACTTACGCAAGGTCTTAAATGGGCTTTTGTAAAGCCTTTCACGAACAAAATCAAGAACAAAAAGGTGAGAAAAGCGGTCAACACGACCATTTATTTCATTCCCTACGCCCTCGGCATTGGTTTTGAGTTTGTTTATTCCGTGATGATTATGCACGGCGAGTTCAACGCGGTTATGGGTATTATCCACGGCACTTCTGGCATTGCTTGCTACGGTGTGTTTGAGCGTTTTTACTCATTTATCACTGGCAAAAGTTCTAACATTGAAAACCCCTACGAAACAACCGAAACTGGTCGCGCTGTTCAAGAGCTTATGAAAAGCGTTTCCGAGGACGGCAAGTTTGACGAAAAAGACCACCCTGCGGTCACGGCGTTTCTTCAAAAAGTTAAGTAATGAAGCCGATTAAAAAAGCAATAATTATATGTTGGGTTATGCTCGTTGCGTGTTTCGCTATCAAACTTTTCGGTGGAAACTAGTTTGATGCCGTTTGCACCAACGAGCATTTTGTAAATATATGCAGAATAGTTGATAATAATTGGTTTTTATATTATCCCATCGGACTATCTTTATATGTTTTGTCTACTATTTTCGTAGTTTTATCAGTATCAAACTACAAAAGATTTAGTAAAAAAGGGTTTTTGACACTTATTTGTGTTTTAATTTTATTGTGGTCAACACAATTTATTTCATCTACAACAAAATTTTTCGCAGACACTTTGTTTTTGATTTTTTCTCCGTTGGTAATACATTTAATACAAGAGAAAAATATTAAAAGTGTTATAAAAAGAAACTGGTATAAAGGAATATTTTGTTTTTTAATAACATTTATATTCCAATTTATATCATTAGTAACAAAAAATGTTGGCATAAAAATAACAGACGATAGCACACTTGTAACTGCAATATTGCTAATTGATTATTATATTATGATAATTCTATACTATCTGTATATGAAAAAATCAAAGGAGGGGAAAAATGGGTAACTTTGGATTGCTTTTCTTTAGCGAGAGAATCGCACAACTCAAAGCGTTCCGCGCCACCCTTACCGACCCTGCACAGATTGCAGATGTTGATAGGGAAATCGCGGCTCTCGAAGCCAAGCAAGCAGAAAAGCAGGGCGAGTAATGAGTTGGCGAGTTAAGTTTCGGCTCTTTCAAGTGGCGACTTACGGGATAGTGTTTGCGACTATTGCGCTGATGGCGGTTGTCACGGGAAAATACATTGAAACAATCGGTTTGTTTGTCAGTTTTGTTTCTTTGCGATACGCGTTTGAAAAGACTTGGCACTCAAAGTCGTTTTGGCGGTGCATTTTCATAAGTTGCGTTGTGTTTGTGGTGGCGATAGCATTTGTGCCGAATAAGGGCGTGAGCCTTTTGTCTTGCGTTGCTTTCGGCTTGTGCATTGACTATGTTGCTTACAAATACAAGGACTACGAAGATATACGCCTTGAATTATACAAGCCGTTCAATGTTGACACTTGCACAAGAGCCGAACTCTTAACTCGTTGCAGACAAGTCGGTTTATCCGAGGAAAACACGGAACTCGCGGTTGAGTTCTTTATTAAGAAAACCAAACAAAGCGAAATCGCAGACTGCCTTTGCATTAACGAGAAATCTGTGCAAATCCGAAAGAAGCGATTGCGACAAAAACTTAATAAAAATTGAGATTGTATCCCTTTTGTGGGTGTGCAATCTCTTTTTTTATTGCTAAAATGAGGGCAGAAAACAAAATAAATAACAAAGGAGAAACGCTATGAACTACTATCCGTATTCTTCGCCGTATGGAGCGCAAAACAGAGCGCAGTATGGCGTTCCGTCCTATGGGGGCTATAACTACACTCCCCAACCCCAACAAATGCCCGTACAGCCCCAAAATCAGCCCCAAGCGCAACCTCAATACGAAATGCCAATACAATATGTAGGAAACGGAACACTAAAAGAAGCAGAAGCATATATATTGTTCCCAAGCCAAAAAGCATTTTTCATAGACAAATCAAACGGAATGGTTTATGAGAAAGTTTGCGGTCAAGACGGGCAATCGTTTATTTCTCGCTTTAAGAGAATTGACGACACCGACGAAAACAAACCCGCAGAAAAAGAAAATCCCTCGCAACCCGATTTCAAGGATTTCGTTAAGTTGCAGGATATAAACAAGTTTGGATTTGCCACGATGGACGATATTAAAAATCTTGGATTTGCAACAATGGAGCAAGTCAAGGAACTTTCGCAGAAAATTGATACTCTACAAAATCAAAGAACGGGGGTAAAACAGAATGTCGGAACAAGCAAACCACAAGTGTGATTGCGGTAGCGCAAAAAAGATAAAATCTCTTGAAGCCCAAGTGTCAATTTTGAAAACTATGGTTGACGGGCTTTGCAAAGAACTCTCCACTTTGAGAAGGGCGGTAAGAAAATGAATTGCGGTTACGATGTAAATCAAGCGTTGCAAAACCTTTTCGCTATGAAAAACGCAGGGCGCAACCCCCAACAAATTATGCAACTGCTCATTCAGCAAAATCCTCAAATCAAAAACACGCTCGGTACTCTGCAAAATATGGCGCAGGGCAAGTCGCCAAAGGAGTTTTTCTCCCAACTCGCTCGGCAAAACGGCGTGAACGAACAGAATATGGCTCAACTTATGGCTATGTTCCAATAATGGTATCGGCAACGGACTTTCAAGCGCGCAGAAAGAATGTTGTTTTGATATAATTTATTTTTAAGGAGAATAACTAATATGTCTGGTTATTACGAAGGCGATTTGTGCCTTTCTAATGGAAACTCCAACAACGGTTGGAATGATTGGTCTTGGATTATCGGACTTGCGCTTGTAGGCGGTTTGTTCGGTGGTTGGGGCAACGGCTTTGGCGGTGGCTTCGGCGGCGGTCGTGGTGGCTTCGGCTATCCTTGCTTTGATGCTCCTGCCACCCAAGCAGACCTCGCGGCTGGCTTCAACAACTCTGCCGTTCTGTCCTCGCTGAACGACATCAAACTCGGTCAGGCGCAGGCAATCAACTACAACAACCAAGGTTTCAGCGGTCTTAACGCAACCATCAACGCAGGTTTCAGCGGCGTTGACAACGCAATCTGCACCCTTGGCTATCAGCAAGCACAACTTGTGAACGGTCTTTCCCGTGAACTCGCTGATTGTTGCTGTGCCACACAGCGTGCCATTGACAGTGTTAAATTTGAGAACTGCCAAAACACTGCGGCTATCGTAAACGCAAGCAACGCCAACACCCGTGCAATCCTTGATTTCCTCACGGGCGAGAAGATTGCGGCTCTGCAAGCCGAGAACAGCGGTTTGAAGGCGCAGATTTCCAATGACCGCCAATCGGCGTATATCATTGATGCACTCGCTCCGAAGTGCCCTCAGCCCGCTTTCGTCGTTCAGCCGCCTCAGCAAGTGACTTTCCCCACTAACTGTTGCGGCAATGTGGCATACGCTGGCTACGGCGCGTGCGGCGCAAGCGTTCAGTAATCAAAACTGAATAATCGAAACGAGGACTAATTATCCTACCAAATTCCAAGGGGCAGGGGCAACAGTCCTTGCCCCCACTTTTTATAAGGAGAAAACGAAATGTTACTGATTGGCACTAAAAATATTGGCACGCAGACCGTACTTGCGGACGGCGTTGTCAACATCGGCACTACCTACCGCAAGTTCTGCAAAAGAAATCGTTGCGGCGTTCCCACTTTTGGCGTGACCGCCAACGGCGTAACCCTCAACACCGAGGGCATTTACCACATCACCGCGGTTTTTGTTGGTAGCGGCTCTGCGGCAGGCGACCTTACTATTGCGCTTGCGCTCAATGGCGTTCTTGTGGACGGCGCGGTTTCCACCCAGACCATCACCACGGCTGACACCGAAATCCGCACTTGGGTTATCGACTACTACGCCAAGGTTGACACCGATTGCGTTCTCGGCGTGACAAGCACCGATGCGCAGACTGTTTCCTTTGTGAATACGAGCGAAGCCATTGATGCAACTTTCACGAGCGTGGTTGTAAACATCGACAAGGTGGTATAAGGCTATGGACGAGAGAATGATGTATGACGGGCGCAGACTTCCCCCTCGCAACTCTCGCGGTGAGTTTATGAGCCGTGGGCGTGGCAGAGGTCGGCGCGGCGACAGAGGTATGGACTACGGAGATATGCGCGGCGATATGCGTATGCGCGATGGTCGCGTTATCCGCAGTTATCCCACTATGCACCCCCAAGGCGACTACGGCGATATGAACTACGATATGGAGCGTGGTGGCAGAGGTCGCGGAGGTAGAAGCCGTGGCGATTATGGCGACTATCGTGGCGATATGCGCGGTGGCGACTACGCTATGGACGGTCATTATCCGCAGGGTCAAGGCGCAACCTACTATCCCATTCAAGCAATGGGAACTTTTGAGGGTTATTATGGTATGCCTGAACAAGATTACGCGCGTGGGCGCGATTACGGCTACGATATGCGTGGCGGCTATGGTCGCCGCGACTACGGCGATTACGGCTATGACGATTACGGCGATTTCGGCGAAACGCTTTCCACCGAGGAGCTTAAAAGGTGGGAACACAAACTTATGGAGCAACTTGACGAGCGCGAGAAGCAGATGTTCCACAAGGACACCATTATGCAGAAAATCAAGCAAATGGGAAAGCCGATGGAAGGTTTCGGGGAAAAGGAACTTTACACGGCAACCCTCATGGTCTACACCGACTATAAGCAAAGTATCGGCGCAAATCCCGACCTAGCCGTGAAACTCGCCTATGATTGGCTTTCCGACAAGGATGTTGCCGTCAAGGGCGCGGAAAAACTCGCCGTTTACTACGATTGCATCGTTGAGGGCGAATAATGGCGGCTTTCCGTTATTACAATCGTAACGATGACCCAACAATTCACCGAAACGATTGTGTAACAAGGGCAATTTCCCTTGCAAGTGGCTTGCCGTATTCAGAGATAAGGCGAAAACTCCGTAATACGGCAAGTTTACTTGATTGCGAGAGTTCATTGTGCCCTACTTGCTATTCCTTCCTCATTCAAGAAGTGTTGGGCGGTGTTCCGAAAGATTGTTACGGAATGACAGTTGGAGAATTTGCCGACAAACATTCAAATGGGACTTACCTTATAAGAATATCGGGACACCTAACTTGCCTCATAGACGGAATTTTATATGACTTGTGGAATTGTCTTGATAAGCCGTGTTCGCTTGCTTGGGAAATTCGCTAAAATTGAATAAAAGGCAAGGTTGACAAAAACGACCTTGCTTTTTTGTTATATATGCACTAATAATTTTTATTGAAAAACTATTGACAAATTCCATAAGTTGTGGTAGAATAGTGGCAAGAAAGGAGGTAGCCCGATGAAAAAAGTTGTTAGCGTTTGCTTGTCAAACGAAGTCCACGAAAAGGCGAAGAAAGAAGCGGTGAGTATGGGAATGAATGTGAGCGCGTTTATTTCAATGCTAATCGCAAATTACAAAAGAAAGGGTTAAGACAATGCTGAAATTTTACGGAAAACCGCACGAACTGCGAGAATATCTTAAAAGCCTTGCGGAGAAGTACGGAAAAAACGAAACAATGTTTTCGGTGTATAACAAAATGAAACAGGAGTGAAAAAATGAAAAGAATTGAAAACCATTGCATAGGTTGCGCTGACGACACCGCGTACCGTTGTATGGGAAACCGTTGCCCCAAAAGAAATGTTGCGGTTTATTATTGTGACGAGTGCGACCCAAACCTAAATTGTCCGTTGGACGAGGTTTTTTCTGTGGACGGAAAAGAAATTTGCGAGGATTGTTTGAAGGAAAAATTTAGAAAGAGGGTGTTTGAATGACGGCAGACGAATTTTTGGTATCGCGCTTTCTTGAAATGGAACGGCAAAACGCCGCGCTGAAAGAGGAACTAAACCGAGTTCGCGGTCATTATGAGAACTGCGAAAACGCGCTGAACATAATGTACAAGCATATGGAGTTTGGCGCAGAGGGAGTTCATTTCTTTATCCCCAATTTCGGTCAGTGTATTGTCGATGCAAAGAAAATTGCCGATTATTTTGGCAAAAAGTTGGAGAGGGAATAACGCCGTGTCTAATTATTATGACGAGGAATCCCACAAGTATTATGTTGACGGAGTAGAAAAGCCAAGCGTAACAGAAATTGCAAATCCCATTTCGTTTGAACGGTTGGATGCTTTGCAAAAGCACATTGTTGAAAAAGCAAAAGAGCGCGGAAAGCGTTGCCACGAATTGTTTGAGCAGTATTTGCTTTTGGGCGAACTTGACCCCGAAGAAATTGAAACGGAGTATTTTCTGTATGTTCAACAATTTGTTCTTTGGGCGAAAACCTACCGTCCAAAAGTTCTTTTCACCGAGAAAAAACTGTATGGAGAGGCATTTTGCGGAACGGCTGACCTCATCTGCGTGATTGACGGAAAGTTGATTATCGTGGACTACAAGGTGACAAGCGCAATCGACAAGAAAAGTCTTTCCGTTCAGTTAGAGGGATACTACCGACTTTGCAAGAAAATCGGTCTTGAAATTGAGGATTGCTATTTCTTGCACATAAAAAAGGACAGTTATGTGTTCAAGCCCATTAAGCGAGATGCCGAGTGGTTTGA
>JAZQDA010000174.1:0-1940 GCA_045546535.1 Clostridia bacterium
CGTGTCAGTTGCCAGGTGCTGACACATTTACATAAGCAAGAACATCTTATATGCGAAAGGGGGTGAAACAAATGAGTGCTTTCAATAACGATGAAATGCACATCGAGGCAGTCCAGCGAATGAAGTTGATGTGTGTTCACGAAGAAACAATCAGACAGTTCGCAGAAGAAGGTCTTATTAGTAAAAGCGAACCTCCCTTTGGTGCCTTCTACTGGGTCAACGACAAAGAATTGGAAGAAATTCGTTCTTGGGAAGCCGAGCATGGTGCGCGTGTGTATATGGTCGTTCGCAGTTACACAGAATTCGGGACTATGGACTCCTATTTATATGTAAGCAAACACAAAGACGAATGGGAAGCCGACCGAGAACTGATTAAAGAAGGACAAACCATTGCTTATGTAATTAATCGAAATGACGAGTTTTGCTCGGAAATTGGTTCAATTGGTATAAGACTTACCCCCGCAAAGGGTTTGGTAAGAATTTGGTAAATAAGGAAAGGAGAAAAATGAAAATCATCATATTAGAGGTGACTGAAACAGAATCAGGTGCATTAAAATTCTGTCCATCTTTCTGTTCGGGAAATACAGATGTTGTTATCGCACTTCCCGCTGGATGTGACACCGTAATTTTAGAAAAAGAGGAAAAACCGTGGCAATTGCGAATTTTCGCAACTGATATGTAAGGAGATGAGATTATGAAAACGACCGAAGACCTGTTCTACGGAAACATTATTCCCGTTGAGAGAAATTTTGCAAAGAATTCGGCATATCACAATGCTGCCAAAGAGCAACAGAGTGCAAAAGATAAATTGCGAAACAAACTCAATACGGAAGAGCAAAAGTTATTTGAGAATTATATTTCAAAATCTTCCGTAGCAAATATGGAATTGGAGAAATCGGCATTCACTTATGGTTTCCAATTGGCCTGCAAGTTGCTCATGGAAGCACTATACGAGCCAGAAGCCGAATAAATCAAACAAAGGGTGTAGAAAGGCACCCTTTTTACATAAGATTCGCTGTCAAAATGAAGTATAGTCTACATTTACTCTGCAAACGGAAGAAATCCTGTAAAAATGAAGTTCGTTTTTTAATTTTTTTACATATTGTCAACGACAATAGAGTTCATTTTTACAAACGGAGGTTGAATTATGAGAATTGCCTACTGCAGAGTATCAACTGCCAATCAAAATCTACAAAGACAAGAAGAAGCATTAGAAAAATATGGCATTGACAAGTGGTTTAAAGAAAAAGTGTCAGCCAAAGACACTAACAGACCGAAACTCCAAGAGATGTTGGATTTCGTTCGTGAGGGAGATACCGTTTATATTCACGATTTTAGTAGAATTGCACGTTCAACGGAAAATTTGCTCCAAATCTTATCTTTTCTTAATGAAAAGAAGGTTAGCCTTGTAAGCAACAAAGAAAATATTGACACCAGTACCGCAACAGGACTTTTGTTAGTTACGGTCATAGCGGCCATTAACTCTTTTGAGAGGTCCGTCCTCCTTGAACGGCAGCGAGAGGGTATTGAAATTGCCAAGAGAGAAAAACGATACCGTGGTTCAAAACCCAAAACGATTGCAAACTTTGGAACACACTACGACAGGTATATCACACGGCAGATTTCAAAATCGGCACTTGCAAAGGAATTAAAAATTTCTCGCCCCACCCTAAACAAATTGATTGCGGAATACGAAAAAGAAATGAGGTCTGCACGATGAAATTGCTAAAAATTTATAATTTTCTTATGACCACTCTGATTATTGCGGTTGCGGTATGTATGTCTATCACTATTACAAACGAAAAATTGGGAGGATACGACTCTGTTGCATGTCCCACCATTTCAGATAGTTCAAAAGAATGGATTGCCAATGAGTTCGGTGACGCCAAGGATTTTAACGACCTGCTTTCTCAAATGAACTACTTTGTATGTCATAACTT
>JAZQDA010000175.1:0-2919 GCA_045546535.1 Clostridia bacterium
CCTTGGGATAATTAAAGATACTCCTATTGAAATTGCTGCTGAAGGCGTTGATGAAGAGGAAGCCGTTAACGCTTTGATTGAACTTATAAATTCAAATTTTGTGGAAATTGTTTAAACATTATAACCCTGCATAAATTATATGTGCAGGGTTTTCTTTTACAAACGGGAGGTGGCTTTGTGAACGAAATAGAGGATAAACTTAAAACTCTTCCTGAAAAAAGCGGCGTCTATATTATGAAAAATTCGGACGGTGATGTTATTTATGTTGGGAAAGCAAAGATTTTAAAAAACAGGGTAAAACAATATTTTAAAAGCCACAATCACTCTCTGAAAGTTTCAAAGATGGTTGAAAACATCGAAGATTTCGAATATATCATTACTGATAATGAAAAAGAGGCTCTTATTTTAGAAAATAATCTAATAAAACAATATAAACCTAAATACAATATTCTTTTAAAAGATGATAAAACATACCCTTTTATTAAAATAACGCTTAATGAGGACTTTCCGCGTGTTTTTATGACAAGACGTATAATTCGCGATGGCTCACGCTATTTTGGCCCGTATTGCAGTAATTTAGGTCTTAGAGAAGTATTGACAATAATTAATGAAGTATTTGGAATAATACAGTGTAAAAAAACAATATCTGAAGATGACAAAAATATAAAGCCCTGTCTTTACTATCAGTTAGATAAATGCTCAGCACCATGTAATAAAAAAATAAGCAAAGAAGAATACAGAGAAAAAATTAATAAAATCATTGCCTTTTTAAACGGCAAATACGAAATAGTGTTGCAGGAAATTACAAAAAAAATGAAAGATGCATCAAATAAACTTGATTTTGAAACTGCTGCAAAATGGCGTGACTCTATACAGTCTATCTCCTTGATTGCAGAAAAACAAAAAGTTGTTTCAAGCGAAGGGTCAGATAGTGATGTTATTGGTCTTTACAGTGAAAACAATGTGTCTTGCATAGAAATATTTTTTATTAGAAGTGGTAAAATTGTGGGTAAAGAACATTATTTTATGACGCTCAATGATATATCAAAATCGGAGAATATACTTTCAGAGTTTATTAAGCAGTACTATGAAGATTCATCTTTTATACCGCCGAATATCCTGACACAGATACAGATTGAAGATGAAGATGCGATTTCTTCTTGGCTATCTGACAAAAGTGGACACAGTGTAAAATTTGCTGTTCCAAAACTTGGTGATAAGTACAAACTTATGACTATGATATCAGCAAATGCAAAAAAAGAGCATAAAGAACGAGAACTCAGAATTATGAGAGATGTATCTTTTAAAAATAATGCTCTTTTAAATCTTCAAGAATTAACTTCTATGGAAAGACCGCCTATGCACATTGAAGCGTACGATATTTCAAATATATCAGGCTCATACAAAGTAGGGTCTATGGTTACATTTGTTAACGGTAAACCTTGCCGGGAAAAATATCGCAGTTTTAAAATCAAATATGTTCAGGGCCAGGATGACTATTCATCGATGGAGGAAATTATTTCAAGACGAATAGAAAGGGGATTGTCTGAAAAAAAAAATACGCTAACGAAACTATCTTTTTATCCGTTCCCTGATGTAATTTTTGTTGATGGCGGTATAGGTCATGTCAGCACAATATCAAAGGTTTTAACCGATTATAAACTTGATATTCCTGTTTTTGGGATTGCTAAAGATGACAAGCATAAAACATCTGCTCTCGTAAGTTCTGACGGAGAAATTAACATAAATCCTTTGTCTGAAGCATTTATGCTCCTTACTCAGATTCAGGACGAAATGCATAGACGCGCTATAACACACCAGAGAAAACTTCATCAGGATTCTCTTTTAAAATCTGAACTTTTAAAAATTAAAGGAGTAGGGGATAAAAAGGCGAAACTCCTACTTAAAAACTTTAAAAGTGTGAAAAAAATTAAAGAAGCCACTTATGAAGAAATATTGAATGTTAACGGAATTGACAAAAAAACAGCAGATAATGTATATTCATATTTTAATAGTTTGGTATAATTCTTAGATTATTGACTTTTTTACACAAGAATGCTATAATGACTAACTATAAATGCGATATAAATTCACTTACTGTAAGGAAGATAAAAATGCCAATTACACAATTTCTCAAAGAAAACGCACAAAATTCACCAAACAAGACTGCTTTGGTAGAAATAAACCCGGATGTTAAAGAAGTCAGACGGGTAACATGGAAAGAATACGAACTTATTGAGACAGGTTCTTCTCAAGAATACAGGCGTGAAATAACTTGGAGCGTATTCGAAGAAAAAGCAAACCGCTGTGCTAACCTTTTAATTAGCAGAGGAATAAAAAAGGGGGATAAGGTTGCTATTCTTCTTATGAATTGCCTCGAGTGGCTCCCTATATATTTTGGTATATTAAAATCAGGTGCTCTTGCTGTTCCTATCAATTATCGTTTCACTTCAGATGAAATCAAATACTGCCTTGACCTTTCTGACGCGGACGCTTTGGTTTTCGGTCCTGAATTTATAGGCCGTATGGAAGAGATTTGCGACAAAATACCAAATGTCAAACTACTATTCTATGTAGGTGATTCTTGTCCCACTTTTGCAGAAAACTATCTTCATCTCGCAACCAACTTTTCGAGTATTGACCCTGAAATTGAAATTTCAGATTCAGATAACGCTGCTATCTATTTTTCGTCAGGTACTACAGGATTTCCGAAAGCAATTTTACATAACCATGAAAGTTTGATCCATGCTGCAATTGTTGAACAAAAGCACCATGGACAGACAGCAGATGATGTGTTTTTATGTATTCCGCCTCTTTATCACACCGGTGCAAAAATGCATTGGTTTGGTTCATTAGTGTCTGGCGGTAAAGCAGTTCTTTTAAAAGGTATAAAACCTGCTAATATTATTGAGACTGTTT
>JAZQDA010000176.1:0-3444 GCA_045546535.1 Clostridia bacterium
TATATATTTAAGCCTATCAATAATTGTTTCATTATCTTGATGCAAAACAAACAACTGTTCAACAATATCAAACATTTGATTATATATTTGATTAGTTTCAGTCCATGTAACTTGACATGACGGCATCTGGTCAATAACAGAAGAGTCAATGACAACGGGACCCTTAACAGTCATAGCAGTGATTGCAGTATCGGGAGCACCCTTAAACGAGCCTATGAATGAACCAGCATCATTGGAAGCAGTAATAGGAGAATAAACAACTTTACCATCACTATATATTGATGCAGAAGAGAAATAAAAATCTCGATACATATCGGAAGAAGCGGCAAAAGTAACCGAGTTACCAACAACTTCAAGAAGATAAAGACCAACATCATCAACAGGGGTAACATTTTCTTCGCCGTCATTTGGTTCATTACTTGCATGTGGAGTTATACGAAAAGTAAAAACTTGAACAGTTGAATAATTAGAAACCTTAGTTGAGGACATCTCAAAAACGATATATCCTTGTGTATCGCTAACAGTAGGTTCAGCACATGGCATCTGATATACAACACCTTCTGTAGCAAAAGCGACAGACGGCAACAACGAGCAAAGGAGCAAAGCCGTTAGGCAACATGATAAAACTATCTTTTTGCATTTACTCAAATTGTCACCGCCTTTCTTCAAGAGGAAACCGAAAATGAAAAAACGTTAGATTTTGGAGATATCGTTAAGTTTATTACGACCCTTAAAAGAATTAATATCACAGTCATAAACGGAGTCAACCTTTAAATCAACTTCTTTACGGACTGCATCAATCTGTTTTCCGTAAAGAGTACAAGGCACAGCAACCTTACCGACTGCGCCCGTCTCTGTAATTTTAGGGTTACGAACAAAAAACAGAGTTAAAGCATCTTCAACTTCACCCGTTTCTTTGTTTGTAAATGTGTACTCATTGTAACCGACTAACTGACATTTCATAATAAAACCTACTTTCATAAATATATTAAACACATAAAGTGTCGGTTTACATTTCAGTGCAGATAGGGAACTGCACCGAACGTTGAAAAGGAAAGGTTAACCGCATGCCGAATTGAACGACAAATAAGGGTATATAACTCCCCTATCGCACCTGCTACGGTTGTATAAGAAAGTCATTCAGCATAAAGAGTTTTAAGGCAATCTTTACACTTATGTAGCACATTACACACCCGCCTATTACTGCAGTTTGAGAAGCTATAACAAACCGACTGTTAGGTAATATCATTAAGTGGGACTGAATGACCTTTCCGTAGTCAAATGTGACTACATTTAGTATAGTAGCATAATGTGTCTACTTTGTCAACACTTTTGTTTACTTTTATGATAAAATTTTTTTGAGGTGAAGAAAATGGAATACAACGAGAGAATAAAAATAATTAGAACAGGAAAAGATATAACACAAGAAGAATTAGGAAATGTAATAGGAATATCAAAGCAACAGTATCAAAAATATGAAAAAGGAATTCACCTAATGCCACTACCATATTTAGTAAAAGTATGTGATTACCTTAAGGTATCTGCAGATTACATATTAGGGTTACCCAAAAACCTACAATATCCACCATTTGATTAAAAATAACTCCCCTACCGGAAGGTAAGGGAGTTATCTATTTTGACGAACAAAAAGTTTCAATGAGTAAATGTTTTGTATAATTTAGGGGACTATAAATCAAACAAATCGCAAAGGTCCTTTTGAATTATATCAAATAATTCATCCAAAAGCAAATCTTTATAGATACGTTCAAAATCAGCCACAGTAAGATATTTAGAACGTTGTAAACGCTCAGTAGAACTTTTTGCTTGCTGTCTATAAAAATCACCTTTATGTAATATGTATTGATATAATAAAACTCTTGTTCTACTTAATTCTTCATTCACATTAAACTTATCCAAGGAAATACACCACCATTTTATCATAGAGTTTTCTAAAAGTATTATAATCAAACTCATAAACCTTAGCAGACAATGAAAGATAAGGCTTTAAGAGTTGTTTTTTTCTACGTGACAAATATTGAAATTTATCGGGATGAAGCCTAATCAATTCAAGCAAAACATCATCATTTTGTGAAAGTTTAGGTAAAGTATCATCAAATTTAATTTGAGAATAATCATAATAATGTATTTCGGGAAAAACCAAACAAACATTCTGCTTTGAAAAATCCTGCAAAGTTATTTCAAATCTTGTTAAATCATAATCAAGTTTACTTTCAACAGATTTATTATATAATTTACAGAATCCATTAGAATTATGACGAGATAGATATTCAGTGATATTATCAAGACCGTCATTGACAGTAGAATAAATACGCTTATCTTTTTGAAGAAAGAAATTTTTACGAGGTAAAGGAAAATCAATAGCAATATCAGCCTGCGAAATACGCAAAGTTTTATACTTAGAACGGCAAATAAAGAAACGCAATAATCTATCAAAGAAATCACACGGCAAACACTTATTAGGATTTAATTCAATTTTCCAAGAACAAGAACCAATCTTATTAGAATTATGTTTATAGCCAAGATAAAAAGAACTATCATTAGAAAGAGAAAAATTAAAATTATTCTTATACTCCCCTACTCCATACCTTGTAGTACATTTATAATCTAATAAATAAGTTGTTAACCATGGCATAACATCATCTTTACATAAAGAATATTCACCTAAAAGAAACATTTCAAAATTATTTGAAAGCATTTCAATATAATGATATTCAATATCACCCATGATACAAATTTTATCACAAGAATAAACAATGCCATTCTGTGAGAATTCCGAAAGAAAATATGGCAATTTTTCTCACCCCTAAATAAGAAAAATGTACGTTTTGCACGGTTTAGCCCCCTATTAGATAGGGGGGCTTGATATTCCCAATTTTTTACAGGGAATTTTTTGAAAGAAAATTAAGAGAATTAAGCGGTTAACGCCCGAGATGCGTTAACCACGTTTGGTTATTGTTTCGTACAGACAAACCGCACTGTCAATGGTCAAGATAAACGGACTTTGTCCGCCATTGACTGTGCTAACTTGTTTTAGAGCCGTCAGAAAGGTCTAAATCAATAACTTCCAAATCAAGGTCATCTATGTCGGGCAAATCATCAAAACCGATTATATCGGGTTCAATGACATCAGCAACAGGGAACGGAGATATATTATCTTTGTTATCTGCATTCCAAAGGACTGATTTAAAGATTTCTCTTGTTTTTAGTCTATCTTCATCAAAACTATCAAAATGCGAATAATAAAGCCGCCTAAAGCATATTCGAACATTACGAACGAAAAAAGCTTCGAGGAAGTTACAGAACCTATAACCCATAAGTAATTCAGATGTATGTTCATTGATAGTAATATTACGGTAAATACGTTTAGCAACAGTAAACTCACAAAGCAAAGGAACAACAGTTTTAGACATATACCATAAATCT
>JAZQDA010000177.1:0-7089 GCA_045546535.1 Clostridia bacterium
ATTTTTGCATCCATAATCAAAACCACCATTCAAGTGTATCTTATTTCCTACTATCATTGTAGCATAATGCTTTTTAAGATGGCATTAACGGTTGAACTTCTGTATTAAGATTATGTTAAGATAATTCTTTTTCTTTGTTTAAGGTGTTTCATATTTTGATATGGCGATTAAGCTATGGTTTGCCATAATTGGCTCAAAAATGTTTTATATGTCTTTTAAGAATAGTTCTTGACTAATTTTATCTTGATTCATTCTATCGTCTTACACGGGTAATTCCGTTTGGTTCTATTTGCAATTTCACGGAATGTATGTTATACTCAAACAAAATTAAGCGTGTCGATTTTTTTGCAGTTGGGCATCAAATTTGCAGAGAATTTTTAATAGCATCAATAAAGCATCAAAAGGCATAAGGTTCAGAAGAGCAAGTAGCACAAACGGCGGAGCGGTGGGAACAATTTGGACAGTCCTTTTTATATGACATTGTCTCCAAAACCACGTGCCGTGGATTCAAGTCCTACTGCCCCTGTAAAAAGAAAACCGTACCGAAAAGGTGCGGTTTTTCTTTTTGCAAGTAGGACTTGAAGCGTAATGGAAATTTTGATATAATATATACATACATATACAAAAGAGGTGTGCCGTTATGGTATCTAAAATAAATTCTGGCGCGGTATTTGGTCTTGACGGGTACATAATAACCGTTGAGGCGGATATGTTTTCGGCTCTTCCGGGCATAGACATAGTCGGACTTGGTGACACTGCGGTCAAAGAATCAAAAGAAAGAGTAAAATCCGCAATTAAAAACTCAGGCTTTGCACAGGTGCAGAAAAGACTTGTTATAAATCTTGCCCCTGCAAGTACAAAAAAGAACGGGGCGTATCTTGATTTGCCTATTGCGCTCTCTGTTCTTTGTGCATCAGGGCAACTGGCATGTGCAAATATTGACGAGTATCTTATAATCGGCGAACTTGCACTTGACGGAAGTGTAAGGAGTGCCCAGGGCGTACTGCCCATGACTTTGGAGGCAAGGAAAAACGGAATAAGAAAAATTATTGTTCCGAAACATAACGCTCCCGAGGCTGCAGTTGTAACCGACTGCGAGGTCTACGGCGCGTCTTCTCTTTCAGAGGTGGCAGCGCACTTAAGAGGCGAGGCTCAGATGGAAAGGACAAGCGTTGATGCCAAAATCCTTTTTGATTCATTAAAACATTATGACATCGACTTTTCAGATGTAAAGGGACAGGAAAATGCAAAAAGAGCGCTCGAGGTTTCTGCGGCAGGGGCGCATAACTGCCTTATGATAGGTGCACCGGGGTCAGGTAAGACTATGCTTGCAAAACGTCTTCCTACAATTCTTCCCGACCTTTCGTTTGAAGAAGCACTTGAGGTTACAAAAATATATTCAATAGCGGGAAAACTTTCTCCCGACACTCCGCTTATAACAAAAAGGCCGTTCCGTTCACCGCATCACACCGTTTCTGGCGTGAGTATGACGGGAGGAGGAGCGACGCCCAAGCCTGGTGAAATAAGCCTTGCGCACAGAGGTGTGCTTTTTCTTGATGAATTCCCCGAATTCAAGAAAGATACCATTGAGGCTATGCGTCAGCCTTTGGAGGACGGACAACTCACAGTTTCGAGGGTTGCGGGAAGTGCGACGTTCCCGTCGAGCGCTATGCTTATTGCGAGTATGAATCCGTGTCCCTGCGGATATTTCGGCGATGAGGCGAGAGAATGTACCTGTTCACCGCTTTCCATACAAAAATATATGGGACGCATTTCAGGACCGATGCTTGACAGATTTGACATACAAATTCAGGTAGCATCTGTCAAATATGAAGCGCTTTACGAAAAGGGCGACGGAGAGAGTTCTGAAAGTATAAGGGAAAGAGTAACAAATGCAAGACTTATTCAACTTGAGCGCTACAAGGGAATGGGAATTTATTCAAACTCCCAACTTTCGCCAAGCGCTATAGAAGAGTTTTGTCAGGTAGATGCAAGAAGCCGCGCCCTTTTGAAAGATGTTTTTGACCGCTTAGGACTCTCTGCAAGAGCGCATTCAAGAATTTTAAAGGTTGCTCGTACTATAGCAGATTTGGACGGCAAAAAAGATATTGAATATACGCATATTGCAGAGGCAATACGCTACAGAAGTCTTGACAGTGCTTTCTGGTACAAATAGGAGGATAAAATGGGTAAGAAACTTACTAAATTTTTAACAGTTTTATTTTTTATACTGGCGCCTTATTTTCTCGTTTCATATACAATCCGTGAATACGGTCTTGGTATGGGATTCGGGGTTATGGTGCTCATCGTTGTTGCACTTTTTATATATTTAAGACCCAAAATCTACACAATAATAGGCAGACGCAAGTATTTCAATGACCACGACGAAGGATTTAAATGGCTTGAAAAGGCATATGCAACGGGTAAAATGTCTGCTCAGCAGTCGCTCGTCTATGCATATCTTCTTCTGCGCGACGGTCATCTTGATAAAGCAGAAAGACTTATTTCAGCGGTTCTTCTTCAGAAAGGGAAAGACCTTACAGATAAGAATAAACTCGCCGCTGACCTTAATATGTCAATTATCAGATGGAAAAGAGGAGACCTTGAAGGTGCTATAAAAACAATGGAAAAGGTATTTGAAAAAGGTTACCGTTCCACAGTTGCATATGGTACACTTGGCACATATTATCTTTTGAATAATGACCTCGCCCGTGCAGAGGAGTTCTGCCAAGAGGCTATGGACTACAATGCTCAGGACGTGAGCATAAGAGATAATCTGGGCACCTTATACATCAAAAAAGGCGAATTTGACAAAGCAGAAGAAGTGTACAAAGAACTTTTTGACCAGACAGAGCCGACATTTATAGAAGCATTTTATAACTACGGATATGTGCTTGAGCAAAAAGGTGACCTTGAAAATGCTCTTCTTTACTACACAAAAGCGCTTGGGTGCCCTGAAAAATATCTTTCCACAGTTAAACTTTCACAGGTTGATATGGCATATGCAAGAGTTGAAAATCTTATGCAGGGCAAGGAATGATTTTTGATGAAACACCTTTATTTTGATATTTTCGCATCGTTTTCGCCCGTTATGGCGGCATCTTCAGTGGTTGATATGTTAAAGAGCGAAGATGAGTTCAAAGCGTTCAGTTTGCTTTTTGGAGGTTATGATTCTGATATAAAAGAGGTCAGACGCCAGTCAATGGAAGCAACTCTTGTTACATTTTGTCCTTTTGAAGAAAAAACTTTTAAATACGGCGAACTTATTTCGCTGTGCGAGGGGTTGAGCCTTTCGCAAGGCGTTAAAGACAAACTCTGCTTATTTATAAAAATACTCTCTGAAGCAAAAGCGTTTGATGTGCAAGATGCCGAGTTTAAAGCAAATGAAATTCTTCCAAACCTTATTTCATCGGCATATGTATTTAAAAAAACAGAAGAACTGGACACTCAAAAAGTGTATGTGCCGAGAGTTTTTACCCGTGAAACATTACCGATGCTTGAAATGTCAGAATGCGAATATATAGTGAAAAAATACGGAATTAAAACGGAGTGCACAGGTATCGATGTACCGCTTTTTTCAAAGTACGGTGCGGCATTTCTCTCTGTTTGCAGACCTGAATTTTCTCTTCCCCCAAGCCCTCTTCCCATAAAAATAGGATACGGCGCAGGGGAAGATGATATAAAGGAAGTGCCCAACATACTTCGCACTGTTTACGGCGAAAGTGACGAAGAGGAAAAACTTTTCATGGGCGGAGCGGAATTTGAAGAAATTTTTCATGCTGTGGAGGCATAAATGAAAACAGTTACAATAGGTAAAAATGATGCAGGACAAAGACTGGATAAGTTCCTTTTTAAGTTTTTTAAAAATCTTCCCTCGTCTTTCATTTACCGTGCAATACGCAAAAAGAGAATAAAAGTAAACGGCAAAAAGTGCGATATTTCATATATGATCACCGAGGGCGACACCCTTGATATGTATATAAATGATGAAGTCTTTGAGAGGGAAAAAGATGTTGAGTTTTCCTTTAAAACTTTAAATCCGAGCCTTAAAATTGTGTACGAAGATGAAAACATCATTCTTGTCGATAAAGAAAGCGGAATGAGTGTTCACGATGACGAGGGCGAAAAGGTAAACACGCTTATAAATCATATAAAAGCGTATCTTTACAAAAAGGGCGAGTACTGCCCTGACGACGAAAATTCCTTTGCACCCGCACTTTGCAACCGAATAGATAAAAACACGGCGGGACTGGTAATTGCTGCGAAAAATTCGGTTTCTCTGCGAACTATGAATAATGTTATAAAAAACAGAGAGATAAAAAAATATTATCTTTGTCTTGTACAAGGGCATCTGAAAGAGGACGAAAAAACCCTGAAATCCTATATGGTTAAAAACGAGGAACAAAACAGGGTCTATGTTCATAGTACACCTGTAAAAAACTCGAAAACGGCAATAACCCGTTATAAAGTGCTTAAAAAAGGGGAACTAACATCACTTGTCGAAGTTGAACTTTTAACGGGAAGAACGCATCAGATAAGAGCGCACTTTGCATCAATCGGCCACCCTCTTGCAGGGGACGGGAAATACGGGACAAATGCTTTTAATAAAAAGATAGGGCTTTTCCGTCAGGCGCTTTATTCATATAAACTCACCTTCGATTTCAAAGAGGAAAATCCGCTTTCATACCTTGACGGTAAAACTTTTGAAGTCATCGATGTTCCTTTTAAAAATGATATAAGATAAATAAAAAATCAGCGAAGTTTTTGCTGATTTTTTTATTTATAAAACAGGTAAAATAAGTAAATATTATATAAGAAAAAATTTTTTAAAAAAATTATAGGCAAAAAAAGGAAATAAAGGATAAATGTAGAATAATGTAAATAAGGCGTAGGATTGGATATTATAATTTTTAATATCCGTGAGAATATATAAAATAATAAGAAAGGAGGGGAAAATATGTCAAATCTTTTTATCTGTATTGTAGGAATAAGCACAGTGTTTATCGGTCTTATATGCATAATAGGGCTTTGCAAACTTATGAGTATAATCTGTTCTTATCTTCCCCAGGCAAAAAAAGAAACACCAGCCAGTGCAAAATCTTCAAATCCTGCTCCGATCGCCAATAAGCAGGAGATAATTGCAGCGGTATGTGCTGCAATCGCCGAGGAAAACGGCACAGATGTTGAAAACATCAGGGTAGTATCATTCAAAAAAGCGTAAGTCAAATCAAACTAATTTAAGAGAGGTAAATTAAAATGAAAAATTATAAAGTTAATGTAAACGGAACCGAATATGTAATTTCAATCGAACTCATCTCTGACGAAGAAGCGAAAAATGCAAAAGCATCTGCACCTGCCGTTTCATCTGCACCCGCACCTTCAGGCGAAGGAACAGAAGTAACCGCTCCTATGCAGGGCACAATTTTAAGCGTTAATGTTGCAAACGGCGACTCTGTAAAAACAGGCGATGTTCTTTTCATTCTTGAAGCGATGAAAATGGAAAATGAAATTATGGCAGCAAATGACGGCGTTATCTCTTCCGTATGTGTAGAAAAAGGTGCATCTGTTACAAACGGCACAGTTCTTTGCACAATTAAATAATTTTTGCCCTTACAAACTGTCAATCGGAGGAATTTAAAATGAAAAGAAAAATCATTTGTGTCCTTGCGCTTGTACTTATGCTTTCAATGAGCATTCTCCCTTGTTTTGCACAAGGGGAAGCAGATGCACAAGACACTGTAGAACATGCCGTTTTTGTAAAGTCGGCAAACCTTGATTATGAAAACGGAAAATTGAATGTAGTTATTGCAAATAAGTTGACTCAAAATGTCGCAGGTGAGTTTGTTCTTGCTTTTGAAGACGGCGAAACCTACTTTATGACAGAAATGCCCACATCTCAGATAAGTTCAATTTTTGAACTCAGCCCCGGCGGTGAAAAGGAACTTATGTATGATGTTGTGGCGGAAAAAGCGGACGAAAAAAATCCCCCTTTAACCTTTGCTTGTGGTTATGACGAAGCAACACTTGCAACTCTTCTTGTTACAAATGCTGAATTTACTCAGTTCGTGGAAGAAGACATATTAAATGTAAAAGCGCAGAGCAAAGCGGACGCAATTATAAACTTTCTTAAGCAGACAGGCTTTTCAATGACACACTGGAAATCACTCGTTATGATTCTCATTTCATGCGTACTTTTCTATCTTGCCATTGTTAAAAAGTTTGAGCCGCTGCTCCTTTTACCTATCGCATTCGGTATGCTCCTTACAAATCTTATGGGCTCTGAAGTTTTCCACGAAGAACTTTTCGAGGGCGGACACGTACACTGGAACCTCTTCGGTGCAACGAATGCAATCAGTGTAGGTCTTATAGACGTGCTCTACCTCGGTGTTAAACTTGGTATTTATCCTTGTCTTATATTTATCGGCGTTGGTGCTATGACAGATTTCGGACCGCTCATTGCAAATCCGAAAAGTCTTCTTTTAGGCGCTGCCGCTCAGGTTGGTATTTTTGCAACATATATTGGTGCATATTACCTCGGATTTACCCCTGCAGAGGCAGGTTCAATCGGTATAATCGGCGGGGCAGACGGCCCGACAGCAATTTTTGTAACATCAAAACTCGCTCCGCATCTCCTTGGACCTATAGCGGTTGCGGCATATTCATATATGGCACTCGTACCCGTTATTCAGCCCCCTATTATGAAACTTTTAACAACTAAACAGGAACGCCAGATAGAAATGAAAGCGCTCAGAGAAGTATCACAGAGAGAAAAAATCCTTTTCCCGATAGTTGTTACAATCTTTGTTGCACTTCTCGTTCCTTCCGCTGCCCCCCTTGTTGGTGCGCTTATGCTCGGTAACCTTTTAAAAGAGAGCGGAGTATGTGAAAGACTTTCAAAAACTGTTCAGAACGAACTTATGAATATTGTAACAATATTCCTTGGAATTTCTGTTGGTGCAACTGCAACAGCAAACACATTCTTAAGCCTTGAAACTATAAAAATCATAGTTATGGGCGTTGTCGCTTTCGGTGTTGCAACTGCATGCGGTGTGCTTCTTGCTAAATTTATGAATCTTTTCTTAAAGAACA
>JAZQDA010000178.1:0-5807 GCA_045546535.1 Clostridia bacterium
TATTTTTATAACAATGAAAGAATTCAATTAAAAACAAAACTGACACCGCATGAAAAACGATGTCAGTATGTCGCATGATTTTTTAATAATTACTACCGTAGTAGTCTTTTTTGTGCTGTCTGCACAAAATGGTGCAGTTCATTTACATCAAAGGTCTTTTAATTATATATTTTCTATTTGCCAGTCAATCGGCTCCATACCAAGTTTAACTAAATTTTCATTTGCAATTTTAAAATGGTTTGAACCGAAAAAACCTCTGTTTGCAGATAATGGGCTCGGGTGAACGCTGGTCAGGACAATATGCTTTGATGAGTCGATAAGCATAAGTTTTGACTTGGCATTGCTTCCCCAAAGCATAAAAATTACGGGTTTTTCACGTTTGGAAATGAGTTTTATGACTTTATCTGTAAAAATTTCCCAACCGATATTTTTGTGAGAATTCGGTGTGTCTTTTACTACGGTGAGTGAAGTGTTTAAAAGAAGAACTCCCTGTCTTGCCCATTTTTCAAGATAACCGTTGTTTGGAATATAACAGCCCATGGTATCTGATAGTTCTTTATAGATATTTCTAAGCGACGGGGGAATTTTCACTCCTGGTTTGACAGAAAAAGCAAGACCGTGCGCTTCACCTTCACCATGGTATGGGTCCTGACCCAAAATTACTACTTTAACATCGTTATAATCAGTGTAGCGAAGAGCATTAAAGATATCATACATATCAGGATATATCTGTTTGGTGGAATATTCTTTTTTCAAAAATTCACGCAGTTTAAGATAATAGTCTTGAGTAAATTCATCTTTTAAAATGCTATCCCACGAATTACCGAAATGTACCATAAAGACACCGCCTTATTTTCTTGAGTTAGCCTTTGCTCTGAGTGTTTTATCGAGAATTTGTTTCCTTATCCTTAAACTTTTGGGGGTTATTTCCAGAAGTTCATCGTCGGCTAAAAATTCAATTGAATTTTCAAGTGACATAATTACGGGCGGAACAAGTCTTAATGCTTCATCTGAACCCGACGCTCTCATATTGGTTACGTGTTTTTTCTTACACACGTTTACATCAATATCTCCGCCGCGGTTATTCTCACCTACTACCATACCCATATACACCTTTTCACCGGGACCTATAAAAAGATTGCCCCTTTCCTGAGCATTGAAAAGACCGTAGGTTACAGACTCGCCGTCTTCAAAAGCAACAAGAGAACCTCTTGAACGAACAGGAATATCGCCTTTATATTCTTCGTATCCGTTTAAAATATGGTTCATTACACCGTTTCCGCGTGTATCTGTGAGAAGTTGTGAACGGTAGCCGATAAGACTTCTTGACGGAATATTGAATTCAATTCTGGTAAAACCCGACTCTGACGGTGTCATATTGAGCATCTGTGCTTTTCTTTCAGAAAGTGTCTGAATGACAGTGCCTGTATATTCTTCGGGAACATCAATTATTAAAAGTTCCATAGGCTCTAAAACTTTTCCGTCAACTATTTTATTTATTACCTGTGGTTTGGAAACCTGAAATTCATAACCTTGTCTTCTCATTGTTTCAATAAGAACGGAAAGGTGAAGTTCACCTCTGCCTGAAACTTTAAATGTCTCGGCAGAATCTGTTTCTTCTACTCTCAGACTTACATTTGTTATCATTTCTTTAAAAAGTCTTTCGCGAAGATGACGGCTTGTAACAAATTCGCCCTCTTTTCCTGCAAAGGGACTATTGTTAACACTGAAATTCATTGAAATTGTAGGTTCGTCAATGTCAATGAAAGGAAGCGGTTCGGGTGTGTCTGTATCACAAATTGTTTCGCCTATTTTAACATCGCAAACGCCTGAAACCTGAACTATATCACCTATAGTAGCAGTTTGGGCATCTGTTCTTTTAAGACCTTCGTACATATACATTTTTGTAAGTCTTATCGGAACTACCGAGCCGTCTTTTTTACATATAACCGCACTCTGGCCAACCTTTACACTGCCTCTTTCTACTCTGCCTACTGCGATAGAACCTACATACTCATCATAATCTATGTTTGATATTAAAAGTTGAAGCGGTGCATTCTCATCGCCTTTTGGTGCAGGTACATGGTTTATTATCATATCAAAAAGCGGTTTTAAATCTTCGCCTTTTCTCTCAGGGTCCAGAGTTGCATAGCCATCTCTTCCCGATGCGTATACAACAGGCGAGTTAAACTGATCATCTGTTGCTTCAAGTTCCAAAAAGAGTTCTAAAACTTCATCTACAACATCGTACGGTCTTGCATTTGGACGGTCAATTTTATTTACTACTATTATTGGTTTGAGATTTAAAGATAACGCTTTTTTGAGAACGAATCTTGTCTGAGGCATACAGCCTTCAAAACTGTCTACTAAAATCAAAACCCCGTCTACCATTTTAAGCACTCGCTCAACCTCACCGCCGAAATCTGCGTGTCCCGGAGTGTCTATAATATTTATACGGGTACCGTTATACAAAAGTGAAGTGTTTTTGGAAAGAATTGTAATGCCTCTTTCTTTTTCCAAATCATTATTATCCATTACACGCTCATCAAGTTGCTGATTTTCCCTGAAAATTCCGCTTTGTTTGAGCATACCGTCAACCAAAGTAGTTTTGCCGTGGTCAACATGAGCGATAATCGCTATATTTCTTAAATCGTTTCTCTCGGACATTTAATTACCCCTATTCGTATTTAACATATATCATACACTAAAAAACCCCTTCTTGTGAAGGGGTTTAAATGCGACATTATTTGTCCATACCAAATTTCTTTTTGAATTTTTCAACTCTACCGCCGGTATCAACAAGTTTCTGTTTACCAGTGTAAAAAGGATGGCAGTTTGAACATATTTCTACTGTAATGTCCTCTTTTGTGGAACCTGTTTCAAAAGTAGCACCACATGCACATTTTACTGTGGTTGTTTTGTAATCGGGATGAATTCCTTCTTTCATTGTATGTTCACCTCTTTCAACGGATAAAAATTACTTTTCATATTAAACCTAAAACATTGTATCACAAAACTTTCCAAATTGCAAGTAATTTTTTAAACTTTTTCACTTATCATAAAAATTTGGATAATTCTGCTATACATTCGTCTGTTTTTGACTCTGCTTTTGCATAAGAATTCTCACAAATACCGAAATAGAACTTGATTTTAGGCTCTGTTCCTGACGGTCTTATAGCAAACCAGGAATTATTTTCAAGGTCAAAACGAAGAACATCGGATTTAGGCAAAGACAATTTTTCGCATTTCCCGTCTTCTAATGTTTTAATTGTTCCCTCTTTTACATCCCATATTCTTTCAACTTTCATGTCTGCATATACGCTTGGGGGATTTTGGCGGAATTTCTCCATTATCGCCTTTATTTTATCTGCACCATCTATACCCTCAAAAGTTACAGACTTTCCTTTTTCCATATAATAGCCGTATTTTTCATATAAATCAATCAGACCTTCATATAAAGTTTTACCTTTGAGTTTATAATCTGCCGCCATTTCTGCTATGAGCATAGCGGCAACTACAGCGTCTTTATCTCTTGCATATGTTCCCGAAAGATAGCCGTAACTCTCTTCAAATCCGAGAATGAATTCATTATAATAATTATTTTCCTCAAAATCTTTTATAAGTTCAGCAATATATTTAAATCCTGTCAAAACATCGTGAACGTGAACTCCGTAATCTTTGGCTATAGGATACACCATTGATGTTGTAACTATAGTTTTAATTATTGCACCTTTGTCTGTGAGTGTTCCTTTTTCTTTCATAGTACGGAGCATAAACTCTGTCAAAAGAACACCTATCTGATTACCTGACAGTGCTACAAAGTTTCCGCCAGAATCAGTTGCTATAACGCCGATTCGGTCTGCGTCGGGGTCAGTTGCAAAAATAAGGTCGGCTTTTCTTTCTTCAGCCATTTTAAGTGCATATGAAAATCCCTCTTTTTCCTCGGGGTTAGGTGATTTTACAGTAGAAAAATCAGGGTCGGGAAGTTCCTGTTCTTTTACGATTCGAAGGTCTTTTACACCTATCATTTCAAGTATTTTTCTGACAGGTTTATTCCCCGTGCCGTGGAAAGGAGAATAGATTACACTGAAATCATCTGCTATCTTTTCAACTGAATGTTTTGATACAGACTGTTTCAAAACGCAGGATAAATATGCGTCATCGATTTCTTTGCCTATTGTTACAATAAGACCCTTATCACGTGCCTCTTTTTCGTCCATTACTTTTACATCATCAAAAATATCAATTTTATCTATAATTGATATTACATAATCAGACGATGCCGGGGGAAGTTGTCCGCCGTCTGAGCCGTAGGCTTTATATCCGTTATATTCTTTTGGATTATGACTTGCGGTTATTACTATACCGCGTGAACATTTTAAGTACCTTACTGCAAAAGAGAGTTCAGGAGTCGGGCGAAGTTCGTCAAAAACATAAGTTTTTATTCCGTTTGCAGCGAGTACCTTTGCACTCTCTATAGCAAATTCATATGACATATGTCTTGAATCATACGCAATAACAGCCCCTGCGTCCACGCATTCTTTTCCGCATTTTTTGATATCTTCGCAAAGCCCCTGTGTTGCACGGCGTACTGTATATATGTTCATTCGGTTGCTTCCGGCACCGATTATACCCCTTAGTCCTGCAGTGCCGAATTCAAGGTCGCGGTAAAAGCGGTCTTCAATTTGCTTTTCATCATCTTTTATTGAAAGAAGTTCTTCTTTTGTCTTCGCATCAACCATTTGAGAATTGAGCCATCTTTCGTACGAAGCAACATAATCCATAATAACATACCTTCCTTTAAAAATAGTGCATTATATGCACCGCTACATTTAATTATACAATATACAAAATATAAAATCAACATAAAAATTATCAATAATAATATTGTTATTTTTACTCTTTTATGATATAATTATTTTAACAAAGGACAATGTAATGAGGTATTTTATGAGAGTAATTCAATCAGATTTAATAACTTCTGAAATTAAACGAATCTGCATCAATGCAAACTGTATTCTGAGTGACGATATGAAAAAAGCAATTGAAAACTCAAGGGAAAAAGAAACCTCCCCTACTGGAAAAGATGTCATTGATAAGATAATTGAAAATTATAAAATTGCCCAGAAAAAGAATGTTCCAATTTGTCAGGACACGGGTATGGCAGTATTTTTTGTAGAAATCGGAAAAGATGTATTTGTTGAAGGTAAATCTATCACAGAAAGTATAAATGAAGGTGTCAGACAAGGTTATGAAGAAGGGTATCTTCGCAAATCTATTGTAAAAGACCCCATCTTTAGAGAAAATACAAAAGATAATACTCCCTCAGTTATTCACTACAGTTTCACAGACGGTGATAAAATTAAAATAACTTTTATACCCAAAGGGTTTGGAAGTGAAAATATGAGTGCAATTAAAATGTTTGCGCCATCTGATGGTGTCGAAGCAATCAAAAAGTTCGTTATACAAACTGTTGAAAATGCAGGGAGCAACCCTTGTCCCCCTATCGTTGTTGGCGTGGGTATAGGCGGTGATTTTGAAAGCAGTGCAATACTTGCAAAAAAAGCACTTGCAAAAGAAGAGCCAAATGAAAATGAATATTACAGAGAACTTGAAAAAGAACTTCTTACTCTCATAAATAAACTTGGCATTGGTCCTGCAGGATACGGCGGAAATGTTACCTGTCTGAAAGTTAATATAGAAACTGCCCCTACTCATATTGCAGGTCTTCCGTGTGCAGTAAATATCAGTTGCCACGCATCAAGACACACCAGCATTATCATATAATAAGTCGGAGGCCAAGCGGT
>JAZQDA010000179.1:0-5096 GCA_045546535.1 Clostridia bacterium
GATGACGGGTACCGAATCGCAAAGCGATTGGGTCGTCAAGCAATAAGAATGCGAAGCATTATTATCCCTTCCTCTCCTTGAAAAAAGAAGATACCGCAAGGTATCTTCTTTTTTTATAAATATTAGGGATTCGAAACCTGAGAGGGTTTTTGCGTAAAAAAACGATTGATAATAGTTTTTAGCAAAAAGGTGTGATGACGGGTACCGAATCGCAAAGCGATTGGGTCGTCAAGCAATAAGAATGCGAAGCATTATTATCCCTTCCTCTCCTTGAAAAAAGAAGATACCGCAAGGTATCTTCTTTTTTTATGATTTTTATTCCTGTCCAAGTGTTCCAAGACTTGAACGGCGGAGATATTCGTTTATAAAGCCGTCTATATCGCCGTCCATTACTGCACCGATATTTCCCATTTCAAATCCTGTGCGGTGGTCCTTTACAAGATTATAAGGGTGGAAAACGTATGAACGAATCTGACTTCCCCAGGCAATTTCTTTTTGTTCGCCTTTTAAGTCATCTAGTTTTTCCTGATTTTCTTTTTCTTTGAGTTCAATAAGTTTTGCTTTAAGCATTTTCATAGCATAGTCTCTGTTTTTATGCTGTGAACGTTCATTCTGACAGGCAACAACTATGCCTGTGGGAATGTGGGTAATTCTGATAGCAGAACTTGTTTTGTTTACGTGCTGACCACCCGCACCTGAAGCGCGGTAGGTATCAACTCTTAATTCATCAGGATTGATTTCAATTTCAACATCATCATCGATTTCGGGCATTACCTCGGCTGATGCAAAGGAAGTATGGCGTCTGCCTGATGAATCAAAAGGTGAAATTCTGACAAGGCGGTGAACACCTTTTTCGCATTTTAAATAACCGTATGCATTTTCGCCTGAAATAAGGAGAGTAACGCTTTTTACACCTGCTTCATCACCTGGCAGGTAGTCCATTGTTTCAATGCTGAAATTGCGTCTTTCTGCCCAACGTGTATACATACGAAGAAGCATATCTGTCCAGTCCTGAGCCTCTGTTCCACCTGCGCCAGGGTGAAGAGTTAAAATAGCATTATTCTTATCGTAGTCGCCTGATAGAAGTGTTTCAAGAGTCATTTCTTCTATACTTGTTTTGATTTCTATGACTGACGCTGTAATTTCACTAAGATATGACTCATCATCTTCCATATTTGCCATATCTATAAGAACAAGAGTATCCTCATAGAGAGAATGAAGTTTTTCATACTTTTCTACTTTATTTTTAAGTCCTTTTGTTCTCTGCAAAACTTTCTGACTTGTTTCAGGGTCATCCCAAAAGCCAGGTTTTGCTGCTTCTGCTTCAAGTTCAGAAATTTTTTCTATCGCTTTAGCGATGTCAAAGTGAATCCCTCAAATCATTTATACTGTCTTCCATATTCTGAAGTTCAATTCTGTATTCGTCATACTGTAACAATATAAGTCACCCCTTTATGTCTATAAAATTTAATTTATCATTTACCACAGCATTTTTTGTATTTTAGTCCCGAACCGCAAGGGCAAGGGTCATTTCTTCCAACCTTTTCTTCTTTGCGGACAAAAGGTTTTTTCTCGCTTTCTGCATTTGCTCCCCCTGATGTTGAAGTTGGTTTTGCAACCTGCTCACGCTCTATTTTTTTCTCTGCTTTTACGTGGAAAAGAAGTCTTATAATATCTTCGGTTATTGCCTGAAGCATAGCCTCATACATAATATAGCCTTCTTCTTTATATTCGATAATCGGATCTCGCTGAGCATACGCCCTTAAGCCTATTCCCTGACGAAGTCTTTCCATATCATCGATGTGGTCCATCCACTTTGAGTCAACTGCACGAAGAAGAATGATACGCTCAATCTCGCGAAGTGCTTCAGAGCCGAACTCTTCTTCTTTTAAAGCATACTGTTTATCAGCGATTTCAGAAATCTTTTCTATGAGTTTATCTTTGGTAAGGTCTTCGATTTCTAGATCGGTAAATGAAAGTTCACCTTTGGGAACAAAGAACTGTTCGAGGTATTCGATAAGCCCTGTAATGTTCCAGTTTTCAGGATACTGCTCTCCTTGTGTATACTGGTCAACAGTAAGTTCAATAAAATCTCTGATACGGTTTTCAAAACTCTGTTTGAAATCTCCGCCGTTTAAGACTTTGTTACGCTCTGCATAAATAACTTTACGCTGAACATTCATTACATTATCGTATTCAAGGACATTCTTTCTTGCTTTAAAGTTATTACCCTCAACTGTTCGCTGTGCTCTCTCTATGGCAGAGGTAAGCATACCCGCCTCAATTGCCTCATCATCGGGCATACCGAGTGCATTTACCATTGAACGCAATCTGTCAGAACCGAATTTCCTAAGAAGGTCATCATCAAGTGAAAGATAAAATCTTGATTCACCGACATCGCCCTGACGACCCGAACGTCCCCTTAACTGATTGTCAATTCGTCGGGATTCGTGGCGCTCTGTACCTATTATGAAAAGACCGCCTGAATTTATGACTTCTTCCCTTTCCGACTGAATTTCAGTTTTATATTTTTCGTAAAGTTCCTTGTATTTTTCTCTCGCTTCTAAAATTCGTTCATCATCAGTTTCAGAAAAACCTGTGGATTCCAAAATCAAATCGGGATCATATCCCTCTTTTTCCATTTGTTTTTTTGCAAGGAATTCCCCATTACCGCCAAGCATTATGTCAGTACCACGACCTGCCATATTGGTAGCGATGGTTACTGCTCCTTTTTTACCTGCCTGAGCGATAATTTCCGCTTCTTTTTCGTGGTATTTGGCGTTCAACACTTCATGCTTTATACCACTTTTTGAAAGAATTTTGCTAAGTAATTCTGATTTTTCAATTGTTACTGTGCCGACAAGTACTGGCTGACCTTTTTTGTGGCACTCCTCTATTTGACGGACAACTGCAGAAAACTTTGCACTTTCTGACTTATACACGCTGTCTGCGTGGTCAATTCGCACCATTGGTTCATTTGTGGGAATTACAACAACATCAAGATTATAGATGGCGTTGAATTCTTCCTGCTCGGTTTCGGCAGTACCTGTCATACCCGAGAGTTTATCATAAAGTCGGAAAAAGTTCTGGAATGTAATGGTTGCAAGAGTTTTGCTTTCTCTTGCAATAGTTACGCCTTCTTTGGCTTCAATCGCCTGATGCAGACCGTCGTTATAGCGTCTGCCGTGCATAAGGCGTCCTGTGAATTCATCAACAATTATTACCTGACCATCTTTTACAACGTAATCAATATCGCGTTTCATTATTCCGTGAGCACGGATTGCCTGATTTATATGATGAAGAAGTGTAATGTTTTCAGGGTCAGAAAGATTTTCTACACCGAATGCTTTTTCAGCCTTTTTAACACCGTTTTCGGTAAGGGTTGCAGTATTTGCTTTTTCGTCTACAATGTAGTCTGCATCAACATCTGAATCGTCTTTCTTATCATCAGACTCAACAACTTTAAGCATTTTAAGAGTCTTTGCGAAGTGATTTGCTACAGAATATAGATCTGTAGATTTATCGCCCTGCCCCGAAATAATAAGGGGCGTTCTTGCTTCATCTATTAAAATTGAGTCAACCTCATCGACAACCACAAAATTATGTCCTTTTGCCTGTACAACATCATCTTTGTAGATGACCATATTATCACGAAGATAGTCAAAGCCGAACTCATTATTTGTTCCGTAAGTTATATCGCTTAAATATGCTTCTCGTCTTTCCTCGGGTGTTTTATCGTGAACAATAAGACCCACTGAAAGACCTAAAAAGCGGTATATTTTCCCCATTTGTTCACTGTCACGCTTGGCAAGGTAGTCATTTACAGTAACAACATGAACGCCTTTACCCTCTAATGCATTAAGGTAGCACGGAAGAGTTGCAACAAGTGTCTTACCCTCACCTGTTTTCATTTCGGCAATTCTGCCCTGATGCAAGACTATACCGCCGATTAACTGAACATCAAAGTGACGCATACCGAGTACACGCCATGATGCTTCGCGGACAACAGCGAATGCTTCGGGAAGAATATTGTCAAGTGTTTCACCATTTGAAAGTCTGTTTTTAAATTCATCAGTTTTCGCTTTAAGTTCTTTATCAGAAAGTGATTTGATTGAAGGTTCAAGTTCATTTATTTTATTGACAAGTGGCATTATACGTTTTATTTCTCTGGAACTGTAGGTACCAAAGATTTTTTCGATTAACTTCACTATACTCACCTCTCAGAATATCAAAATACAACATTATATATTATAGCAAAATTTTAAACTAATAACAATACCTATTTGAAAAATTTACACATTATTTACAAGGTTTAAAATTTATTGACTTTTTTTCAATAGTCAATTATGATATATATACTGAATATTTTGGAGGAAAGAATATGATTGGCATTATTGGTGCAATGGAAATAGAAACAAGGGGTATTAAAAACCTCATTGAAAATGCAAAGACAGAAATAATTTCGGGTATGGAATTTGTTTCAGGGAAACTCTCAGGAAAAGATGTAGTTTGTGCTATGTGCAATCCGGGAAAAGTTAATGCATCGCTTTGTGCAGAGGCTATGATACTTCGCTTTAGTCCTGAAATCATTATAAATTCAGGCGTTGCAGGTTCACTTACAGACGAACTTGATGTACTTGGAATTGCTATAGGAACTTCTTGTGTACAACATGATTTTGACCTGTCCCCTTTAGGTAGCCCAAAAGGTATGGTTGACGGTGTTGACACTATATTTTTTGAATGTGATAAAAGAGCAATAGAAGTTCTCGAAAATATATGTTCAGACGACAATATGAAAGCGGGGATAATTGCAACAGGTGATGTTTTTGTATCAGGCGAAGAAAACAAGAAAAAAATAAAAGATGAATTTGGTGCAATAGCGTGTGAAATGGAAGGCGGAGCAATCGCCCATGTCTGCAAAGTCAACGGGGTGAAATTTGCAGCGCTCAGGACAATATCTGACGGAGCAAACGAAATGGACTTTGAAACATTTAAGTTTAAGGCGTCGGAAATGTCGGTTGAGATAATTAAAAATTTTATTTGTGAATATTAAAAAAGTGCTTCTCAAATTGAACTGCCCTAATTTGTACAGACAT
>JAZQDA010000180.1:0-4338 GCA_045546535.1 Clostridia bacterium
GGCAAATCTGGGTTCTATATCTCAACTCCAAAAACCAAAGCAGGTGAGCGTGAGATACCGATGTTTGAGGCTGTAAGGAAAGCATTGCTTAATGAACGTATGAGACAAATGAAAGAGGGTTTCAATCAAACTGTCATTGATGGATATTCCGGTTTTATCTTTTCTAACAGATTTAATGGTGTGCTTTCTCCGCACAATATTAACAGAGCGATTGAACGAATTACACGAGATTACAATGTCGAGGAAAGTGAACTTGCGGCAAGGCAGAACAGAGAGCCTTTACTTCTACCGCATTTCTCGGTTCACAATTTGAGACACACCTTCTGTACTCGTATGTGTGAGAATGAATCCAATATCAAAGTCATTCAGGAGATAATGGGACATTCCGACATTTCAACGACGATGGACGTTTATAATGAGGCAACTCGTGATAAGAAGAAAGAGTCGTTTGCGGGTCTGGAGGGCAAAATGAAGATTTGCTAAATTTACTAAAAAATTTGCAAAAATTGAAGCGTTCATTTTAAGAAGTTTTGCAAAGTTTTAAGAAGATGGCAAATCAAAAGAAAAGGTAGGTTACTATATGTTGTGTTTAAATAACGATAATACCACAAGATATAGCGAATTGTTCAGAGTGGGAAATGATGTTCTACTAATTCCCACGATGAAACCTTTAAGTGACTAAAACACAATATATGGTGTTATAACTTCTTAAAACACCCTAAATATTGCGGTTTTAGAAAATCGAATCGTTACTTTACTAAAAATTTACTAAAAATGACCAAAGCAGCGTGTAATACAAGTATAGCGTGAAAACGCAAAAAATTAAGGGCTACAAGACCGAACAAGTCTTATAGCCCTTTTTCTTATTTAGATTTGAATTTCAGAATTGTTTTTCCGAAAAGTTTGTAGTATGGAATTACTTCCTCATCATCAAGCAAATAGTAATTGATAGCATCTGCAATAATAACTGCTATGATAGACAACACAACCCAAATTAAACTAAACGGCAAGCAGATAATGCCTTTATAGTTTAAGAATACATTTGAGTAGTCCCACATAACCGGCAGAACCCCATTGAGAAAGAGTTCTCCGATTACATATTCAAAGAATGTTATAATGAGAGAGCCACACGCTCCCTGTATGAGAATATCCGTGTCCCAAGATATTCTATTATTGATTTTGTCAAGTAGCAGAATAGCAATGCCGCCACAAACTCCCATCAGCGGGTATGAGTACCCACGGTAGCATACTTCAATCGTAATGTATGCCATAAAGCCGAATAAAAATAAAACAAGGTTTTTATTTATCTTTTTCATTCGGTTTCACCGCCAGTTGCCATAGCAGCAAGAAGAACCTTTAAAACATCGGACTGATGCTCTGCCGGGATTTCCATTCCATATACAACCGCTCCGATTGTCTCAATGTCTGTCATAGATTCAATGTATGCCTTCAGAGCGTTGAAATACGAAACTTGATATGTTTTAAACTGCGTAGCAGTTGTGATAATTATATTGATGTCCTCTGCTGAATAGAACCTACACAATTCTCCATCGGCGTGATATGGGATTTGTGTTTCTCCGCTTGCAACCATAGAAGAAAGTGTGATAAGGTTAAGTTGGTCTTGTGTGGTAAGAGAGAAATGATAGGAATTGCCATCGCTCAAAGTCACATCAAAACCATTGGTAATGACCTTGTTACAGGTGTTGCTCATTTCCGCAATTTTCACACTCTTGACATAATCAACTGTGATGACATCATTAGGGTCAACATATTCGGGTTCTTCTTCAACAGGAGTTTCCGGCTCAATAACAATTTCATCTTCTGTTTCAAGAGCAGTCTTTAACGTGTTGTATTCCTGCTCATCAATCTGAATTACTTCTGCTGATTCATACTTATATAAATCAGTTGTGATTGGAAGCATCCATTTATCGTGGTATAGAATATCTTTGTACTGAACATACTCCGCAGATTGCTCGTCACAGATTAAGATGATTCTATGTTTCTTTTGAAATCTTCTAAAATCAAGCGACGTTGCAATTCCAACGATATTCGTGCCACTTATCAGTTTGTAATAATTCACCGTTCTTGCCTCCTTTAATGTGTTCATATTTCTTTGTTACTCTATATCCATCGAACAATTCATTATAGAGTTTAATCATATTCTTTCTTGTGCGATGGGATTGAGCGAGGTATGAATGTGCAACCCACGACTGGAAAGAATTATAAACATCATCCAAAGTCATTAAGCCTAAATCGACGAGTCTCCTGAACTTCTTCAACTTTCTTCTCATACGAATTATTCCGGCTTTGTGTAACTTTTTAATCAATCTTCCAGACGGAGTTACAATATATCTTATCTTCATAAATGTAATGCCTTTTGACATTTTCACAATTTGAGTTTTCTTCTCATTAAAATTCAACCCAAGTTCTTTGCTTATTTCTATCATACCGGCATATAAATTATGTAGAAACTCTTTGTCATCAGACAAAACAATACCATCATCCATATATCTGACATAATGTTTTACACCCATTTTGTCTTTGATATAATGGTCTAATAGGTTAGGCACAACCAGAGCCATAATTTGAGATATTTGACTTCCGAGACAAATACCACTCAACTTATTCTTCTTTAAAAGTTCAAGTTGTCGTTTTCTTTCTTCTGGGTTTCTAATAGCCATTATCTCTGTTTCCTGATAAGATTTGATGATAGCCATAACGATACCAATTATTCGTCTATCTTTGAAATTCTCTTTCAATACTCTTAAACAGGTTTCGTGAGGAATACTATTAAAGAAACTCTTGAAATCAAATGTCAGAGCATAAAAGTCAGAGCCATATTCTTTGATGGCTTGTCTCATATGTTTCTCAATTCTCTTTCGAGTAAAGTCCACACCTTTGTCTTTCATACTTGCGCCATTATCATATATCAAAGTGTCCTTCAGCACAGGTATAAGAGCATAGTCACACAATACTCGTTGTATCATTCTGTCTTTTATAGTTATAGGTACAATATTTCTTTTCTTACCTCTTTCATATAGAGTAATTCTTTTAATACTTGTTAGTTTAGGCAATTTATTATCCATTAACTTGGTTAATGTTTTAGAAATTTCAGTGATTGCGTTTTGCGTATATAACTGTACGCTGCCTTTCCAACTAACACCAACCCTGCACTTTTGCAAAGCATCTAAATAATGCTGCATATACATAACTTCATCGAAGTTATCATAGTGACGATATTTAATCGACCTATTTTCTTCTTTCATTTGTTTATCTCTATTTATTCGGATTTTTGCTCTTTGAAATTTATTCAACGCAACCACCTCCTTTCTTGATACTTCTGGATTATTTGATTTTCCTCTGCACGGTTTAAAATTTGGCTATTGATTACAACCGCAAATGATTTTGCAACCCTCTTACATTAAAATAGCCATTAACATAGAGGTCGCTACTAATAGAGCGTTTATACTTCCAAAATCAAACAGAATGCTTTCATAGCATACCGCCTTAAATCAGGCGAGTGTATAATTTACTATAATTGTCTTATAGAGGGTTATATCTTCCTTCTCATATATTTAACATTCCATATGGAATCCCTTCGCCCTTAAAAAATATGGTTACTCAATATATGGGAATCACGGACAAACGCCATTCGAGTTGTTAGCGTTGTTGTTGTTGTTGTTGTTACCGTTGTTGTTGACATTCCAGAAGTTGGTAGTGTTGCCCACATTCGGTGAACGCTCCCACCAGTTGTAAGCGGAACGCAAGATATAACCTAATAAAATAAACACCTATATGATAGGTGTTACAACATTATTCAAGATTTTTAAATCTCTCTGCATCAGACTTCTTTAAGGCATATAGGAGTTTTAATTCCTGTGTTAAATAATCCGTCCATTCACGCAAAACATTTTCACTATATCTCATTAAATTAAAATAGAATAGTGTTTGTCGTTGCATTTTTCTCAAAGCAGAAATAGACTTTGAAATATGTTCTTCTCTTTCTTTGAGTTCCTTTTGATTGGATGGTATTTTCTTATTTGCCTCTATGATATGGTAAAAGGCATCATCAACGAGCCGGATTAACAATGCGCCGGATGAATTATCATATTTCATTGGTGCATTTATAACCTTACCATATACATAAGCGTGAAAGTCTGACATATTTTTAAGAAAAGATGCTTTATTGATAGCATTATAATCTAATATTTTCATACGATATTTTGCTTTCTTATCTATCATCTTATATAACAGATTGATTTCATCACAAACTAAATTAGACCAAGTGACCATTGTTTTAGTCTTATACTTTTGAACGCTCCATAAGATAAGTAAAGG
>JAZQDA010000181.1:0-16806 GCA_045546535.1 Clostridia bacterium
GTATGTGCAGTAAAGGGCAACTTTGATGATGCACAGACAGGCGTTAAGAAGATATTTACAAACGAAGAATATAAAAAAGAATTAAACGAAAGAGGATATACATTCTCATCTGCAAATTCAATCAACTGGGGAAGACTTGCACCTCAGATTGTATATTATTTTTCTGCATACTGCGATTTGGTAAACGGCGGAAAAATCAAAAACGGTGACAAGATAAATATTGTTGTTCCAACAGGTAATTTTGGAAACATTCTTGCAGCATACTACGCTTTAGAGATGGGACTTCCCGTTAATAAACTTATTTGTGCATCTAACAGTAATAATGTACTTACAGACTTCATAAACACAGGTGTATATGACCGTAACAGAAAATTCTATACTACATATTCACCGTCTATGGATATTCTTATTTCAAGTAACCTTGAAAGACTTCTTTTCCAACTTTCAGGTCGTGATGATTCGTATATCAGAGAATGTATGTCCAGCCTTGAAAAAAGCGGAAAATATACAGTTAGTGATGAATTGAAAGGCAAAATCACATCAGTTTTCAGTGCGGATTGTTCTGATGATACAGAAACACTCAAGACAATCTCTGATTATTTTGAAAAATATTCATATGTGGTAGATACTCACACTGCAGTTGCACTTTCGGTATATGAGAAATATGTTCAAAAAACAGGTGACAACACAGTAACAGTTATTGCATCTACTGCAAATCCGTTCAAATTCAATTCTGCGGTTATTTCAGCAATTTCACCTGAAACAAACCTTGATGACAAAAACGAATTTGAACTTCTTGAAATTTTAAAAGACAAAGGCAATATCGAAACACCTTCTCAACTTTCTGAACTTAAAACAAAAGAAGTTAGATTCAAAGGTGTTTGCAATAAAGAAGATATGCGCATTGAAATCGATAAATTTCTTAAATAATACCGAGGTATATTTATGAATGGTAAAAAAATCTCTGCTGTAATAGTTGCAGGTGGTAAGGGCTTAAGAATGGGCAGCCAAACACCGAAACAGTTTTTAAAACTTGAAGGCAAACCTGTTATTGAGCATACAATAGACTCATTTTTAGAAAGCGGACTTTTTAATAAAATAGTAATTGTCTGTAACAAAGACTATATTAAAGATTTGAATTTTGTTCTTTCTAAGATTGTGACCGAAGTTGAGATTTTAACATCAGACGGCGGAGAAACAAGACAGGAATCTGTATATAACGGACTTAAACTTATAACCGATTCTGACTTTGTAATGATTCACGATGCAGTGAGATGTCTTGTAACACCTGATTTGTTAGATAAACTGGCATTATCACTTGATTCTTATAACGCTTGTGCGTTGGGTGTTAAAGTTAAAGACACAATTAAAATTGCAGACTGTGATGGCTTTATATCTGAAACTCCTGACAGAAACAGTCTGTGGCAGATTCAGACTCCGCAGTGCTTTAAAACAGAAGATATTATAAAATTTCATGAGTCTGCAAAAGAAAAAGGGTTGACTTTGACAGATGACTGTGCTTTGGCTGAGGAGTGTGGACAAAGAGTTAAAATAATTGAGGGAAGCGACGAAAATATTAAAGTAACTACACCTTTTGATATGGTGTTGGCTTCAGAAATCATAAAAAGGAGGAAATCTTTATGAGAGTTGGCTTTGGATATGATGTCCACAGGTTAACCGATAACAGAAAGTTAATTCTCGGCGGAGTTGAGATTCCTTTTGAAAAAGGTCTTGACGGCCATTCTGATGCCGATGTCCTCGTTCACGCAATTATGGATTCACTTCTTGGAGCCGCAGCGCTTGGTGATATAGGGAAACATTTTCCTGATACCGATGCGTCATATAAAAATATAAACAGTATGATTTTACTTGAAAAGGTAAGTCACCTCATTTCAGATGCGGGTTATACCATAGTTAACCTTGATGCGACAGTTGTCATGCAAAGACCTAAAATTTCACCTTATACTAATGAAATGGTTGAAAATATTGCTGACTGCTTAAACATTGATATTGGTTGTGTGAATGTAAAAGCAACAACAACAGAAAAACTTGGCTTTGAGGGTAAAGGGGAAGGAGTTTCTTCACATTGTATCTGCCTTTTGAAAAAAAGAAAGGATGATTAAAATGCTTACTGATATTCAGATTGCGCAAAATGCAAAAATGGAACACATAAGAAATATTGCTGAAAAAATAGGACTTACAGATGACGATATTGATTTTTACGGAAAATATAAAGCGAAGATTTCTCAGTCTGTATATAACAAAGTAAAAGATAATCCTGACGGTAAACTTATTTTAGTTACTGCGATAAACCCGACACCAGCAGGAGAGGGTAAAACTACAACAACTGTCGGTATAGGACAGGCTATGGGTAAAATTGGTAAAAATGCTATTATCGCTTTGCGTGAGCCGTCTCTAGGACCTGTTATGGGTGTTAAAGGCGGTGCAGCAGGTGGCGGATATGCACAGGTTGTGCCTATGGAAGATATAAATCTTCATTTTACAGGCGATATGCACGCTATAACAAGTGCGCATAATCTTCTTGCTGCTCTTTTAGACAATCACATAAAACAAGGAAACGAACTCGGTATAGATACAACATCGATTGTTTTCAAACGTGTGCTTGATATGAATGACAGAGCATTAAGAAACATCGTTATAGGTCTCGGTGGTAAAATAAACGGTGTTCCAAGAGAAGACGGATTTATGATTACTGTTGCATCTGAAGTTATGGCAATACTTTGCCTTGCATCAGATTTTACCGACCTTAAAGATAGACTTTCAAAAATTATTGTTGCATATAACTATTCTGGAAAGCCTGTAACAGCAGGTGATTTAAACGCTGCAGGTGCTATGGCACTGCTACTCAAAGATGCAATTAACCCAAATCTTATTCAGACTCTGGAAAACACACCTTGTCTTATGCATGGCGGTCCTTTTGCAAATATTGCACATGGTTGCAACAGTTTGAGAGCAACAAAACTTGCTCTTAAACTCTCTGACTATGTAATAACTGAAGCGGGGTTTGGCGCAGATCTTGGTGCTGAAAAGTTTCTTGACATTAAATGCAGAGTCGGCTCTCTTAAGCCTGATTGTGTTGTTATTGTTGCAACTGTACGCGCACTTAAATATAACGGCGGTGTTAAAAAACAAAACCTCAAAGAAGAAAATGTTGATGCTCTTAAAAATGGTATTGTTAATCTTGGCAGACACATTGGAAATATGAAAAAATACGGTCTGCCTGTTATTGTTGCAATAAACGCTTTTGATACAGATACTCAGGAAGAAAAACAGTTAATTTCTGATTATTGCGAAAATCTTGGTGTTAAAGCATGTTTCTCTGAAGTTTTTGCAAAAGGCGGCGACGGCGGAATTGAACTTGCAAAAACAATTTGTGAAACTGTAGATAATACAGAGTCTTCTTTTGCTCCTATTTATGATACTAATTTATCTGTAAAAGAAAAAATATTGACTATAGCAAAAGAAATTTACGGCGCAACATCTGTTTCGTATTCGGCAAAAGCAGAAAAAATGATTGCAAAATTTGAAGAACTCGGTCTTGATAAAGTTCCTGTTTGTATGGCAAAAACGCAATATTCACTTTCAGATAATCCTGCGCTTTTAGGTGCACCTGAAGGCTTTGAAATTACTGTAAAAGATATCAATATTTCAAATGGCGCAGGTTTTATAGTTGCACTTACAGGTGATATTATGACTATGCCCGGTCTTCCTAAAGTACCTGCTGCAAACGGGATTGATATAAACGATAACGGTGAAATTGTAGGACTGTTCTGATTTTGGGAGGCAGTATGAAATATTATACCTCTTCACATGAAGAAACTTATAATCTCGGCAAAGACTTTGCAAAAACTCTTAAAGGCGGAGTTTTAATTACACTTGACGGTGATTTAGGTGCAGGTAAAACCGCTTTCACAAGTGGCGTAGTTGCAGGGCTTGGGTGCTCTGACAGGGTCACAAGTCCGACATTTACCATAGTTAATGAATACAGACATGGACCTGTTCCAATATTTCACTTTGATGTTTATAGGCTCTCTTGTATGGATGATTTGTATGATATAGGCTGGGAAGATTATGTAAATCAAAACGGTGTCATTATTATGGAATGGGCTGATATAGTAAAAAAAGAACTTGATTGTGATTATATAGAGATTACTATATCTAAATCTTTGGACAAAGGCGAAAACTTTCGCGAAATAACAATATGTAACAGAGGAAACTGAAATGAAAATTTTAGCGATGGACACGTCATCAGTTAATGCTACTGTTTGTGTCGCAGATGAAAATAAAATACTTGGCGAATATACTGTGAGCAATGAGAGGGCACATTCGCAGATAATAATGCCTATGCTCAACGACCTTTTAACAAACTGCTCACTGAGTGTAAGAGATATTGACGTTTTTGCTGTGGCGCTTGGTCCCGGTTCCTTTACGGGATTAAGAATTGGAATTGCTGCTATGAAAACTCTTGCCGGGTCGCTTTCAAAACCAATTATAGGCATATCTTCACTCGACCAGATTGCATCGTCATTTTATCTTAGTGATAAATATATTTGTCCCATACTTGATGCACGTCGCAATGAAGTGTATAATGCAATATATTACAATGGCAAAAAAATAGTTTCCGAACGTGCTGTTGATTTTGATGAAGTTCTTATCGAACTAGACAGCAAAGAAGTTGTTTTTGCAGGTGACGCACTGATTAAATACAAAGACAGAATTTTAAGTTTCAACAAAGAAAATTGGCACATTGCACCGGTTTCTCTTTCAATGCAGAGAGCATCTTCTCTTGCATCGGTTGCATTGGAAAGGGCAAAACAATCAGATTTTGATGACTTGTACGAACTTTGCCCCATATACTTAAAACTACCTCAGGCAGAGCGTGAATATAATATGACACACAATATATGATAAACGGAGGGTGTTAAAATGTTAGCAATCGGAGCAGACCACGGCGGTTTGGAATTGAAAAATTTAATTTGTGGTTATCTCGAAACTGTAGGCGTTGAATTTATTGATTTTGGCACATATTCTTTTGATTCTGTTGACTATCCTGATTATGCTCACAAAGTTTGTGAAGCAATTACAAACGGTGAATGTGACAAAGGTATTTTAGTCTGCACAACCGGTATTGGTATGAGTATGTGTGCAAACAAACATAAAGGCATAAGAGCAGCGCAGTGTTCTGACCCTCACAGTGCAAAAATGACAAGACTTCATAATGATGCAAATGTACTTACACTTGGTGGGAAAATTATAGGCTTTGATTTGGCTAAAGAAATTGTAAATGCGTTTCTTGAAAACGAATTTATGGGAGACAGACATCAAAGACGTGTTGACAAAATGATGAATTTTGAAAAATAAGGAGAATCCTTATGGTTGAAATTATAGAATCGTATCTTTCGGGATTTAATCACGAATTGGCAGTTTTTCTTATTTCGATGTTTCCTGTAGTTGAACTTCGAGGAGCAATACCTTACGGCGTTGCACTTGGAGTTGATTGGAGAGCAGTTTATATATTAAGTGTTCTTGGCAATTTGATTCCTGCTCCCTTTATAGTTATGTTTTTCAGACCTATTATTGAATATCTTGAAAAAACAAAATTATTCGGCAAACTTGCATATAAGATTAAAAACAGGGCAAATTCAAAAATTAAAGATGTCAACAAATATAAAATGCTTGGTTTGTTCTTATTTGTTGCGATACCACTTCCCGGAACGGGAGCATGGACAGGCGCGGCAGTTGCAGCACTTATGAAAATGCGTCTTAAACATTCTCTTCCCGCAATTGCACTTGGAGTGCTTTGTGCAGGAGTTTTGGTTATGGGTATATCCTATGGCTTCGGTGAATTGATATCTCACTTTTTTTAATAACGGAGGAAAAAACAAATGGCTAGAAAATTATTTACTTCAGAATCAGTAACAGAAGGACATCCTGATAAAATATGTGATCAGATATCAGATGCTGTTCTTGATGCTATTATAGAAAAAGACCCGATGGCAAGAGTTGCTTGTGAAACAACAGTTACTACGGGTATGATTATGATAGTCGGTGAAATTACAACCGACTGTTATGTTGATATTCCAAAAGTTGCAAGAAAAACTGTTGAAAGAATAGGGTATGACAGAGCAAAATTCGGCTTTGACTGTCATACATGTTCAGTTCTTACAAGTATTGACGAACAGTCTGCAGATATCGCACTCGGCGTTGATAAATCATTCGAGGCAAAGATTGAAGATTTGTCTGATGATAACGGTGCGGGTGACCAAGGTATGATGTTTGGCTATGCCTGTGATGAAACTCCGGAACTAATGCCCATGCCAATTTCACTTGCACATAAACTCAGTATGAAACTTACCGAAGTAAGAAAAAACGGTACTTTGGAATATCTTCGCCCTGATGGTAAGACTCAGGTAACAGTAGAATATGAAAATGATGTTCCTGTAAGGGTAGATACAGTAGTTATTTCTACACAGCATAGTCCTGATGTTGAAAGAGAACAGATAGAAAAAGATTTAATTAAGGAAGTTATTGCACCTGTAATTCCTGCAAATCTTTTAGATGATAAAACAAAATACTTTATAAATCCGACAGGCAGATTCGTTATCGGCGGTCCGCAGGGTGATTCGGGTCTTACCGGAAGAAAAATAATTGTTGATACATACGGCGGTTTTGCAAGACACGGCGGCGGAGCATTTTCAGGAAAAGACCCGACGAAAGTTGACAGAAGTGCTGCATACGCTGCAAGATACGTGGCTAAAAACATAGTAAAAGCCGGTCTTGCTAAAAGATGCGAAGTTCAGATTGCATATGCAATTGGCGTAAGCAAACCTGTATCTGTTTATGTTGATACATTTGGAACAGGTATAATTTCTGAAGAGAATCTTGAGAAACTTGTACTTGAAGAGTTTGATTTAAGACCTGCTTCAATTATCAAAACTTTGAATTTGAGAAGACCAATATACGAAAAAACTGCTTCGTACGGACATTTCGGCAGTGAAGATGCAGATTTTACTTGGGAAATTTGTGATAAGGGAGAAATTTTAGCAAAAAAAGCAAAACTTATGTAAAAAATAGTGTAACTTTGAATAAGCCTCTTCGCATATTATAGTGCGAAGAGGTGTTTATTATGATTAGTATCATTCTTAAGACAATAATGTCGTTTCTTGTAATTTACGGGTTTGCAACCATTTGTAAAGATATATTTCTTTTCTTTTTAAAAGATAAAACAGGTAAAGACTCAGAAACTATTATAGTTATAAAGGTGAGAAATAGTCAGGATTCTATCGAGAGTGCAGTAAGAACTGTGATATGGAAATGCCTTAATCTTAATAACGGAGGCAAAATTCACGATATATTGATTGTAGACCTTGGGTCAGAAGATGATACCCCGATTATAGCAAAAAAACTTTCTGAGGATTATTCATTTGTACACTATACAACAGAAGATTTATATAATAAAGCAAAAGGTGAAAGTAATGAGATATAATTCTTTTTCTGATTACCTCAAAAACAAATATGGTGACAAGGTTTATAAAATACCCGTAAATCTTGAATTAACTTGCCCAAACCGTGATGGTAATCTTGGTGTTGGCGGGTGCATTTTTTGTGGTGAATCAGGCGCAGCATTTGAAAAATTGCCGTCATCTATGGAAATCGAAAAGCAAATAGAAGAAAATATCAAATTTTATAAAGAAAAGTATGATGCAAAAAAATATATAATTTATTTTCAGAATTATACAAATACATATGTTAAGCAAGAATTTTTTGAAAATATGATCACTAAGATAAATCATCCCGATATTTGTGCTGTATACATCTCAACACGCCCTGATTGTATAGATGATAAACGCCTTTCGGTTTTAAAAGAATTTTCACTTAAACACAAATATGATATTTGTATTGAACTTGGACTGCAGAGTGTAAATTATAAAACACTAAACAGGCTAAACCGCGGTCACACTCTGGCTGAGTTTATTGATGCTGTGTCATTAATTAAAAAATATGAATTTCAGATTTGTGCTCACATGATTTTGAACTTACCGTGGGATGATGAAGAAGATATTATTGAGGGCGCAAAAATACTTTCGGCTTTAAAAGTCAATCAGGTCAAACTGCACAGTCTTTATATAGTAAAGGATACACCTATGTGTAAACAATATGAAAATGGTGAGTTTGAAATGGGAACTGTGTACGACTATGTAAAAAGAGTTGTTTCTTTTATCAGTTATCTATCTTCTGATATAGTTATCCAGCGTCTTGTAAGCCGGGCAAAACAAGGTGAAACAGTCTTTTCAAATTATGGACTGAGTTGGTGGAAAATCAAAGATAATATTGAAAACGAACTTGAGTTAAGAAATGTTTATCAAGGAGATAAATGTGATTATCTGGGCGGAAAAGCACTAAAAGTTTTTGACAAATAATTGTGATAAAATTTTTGAAAAAAATATTGTAATTTATTTGCTTTTTTGATATAATTATAAGTAATAATTTTATACTTAGGAGAATTATGTTATGATAAAAAGTATGACCGGATTCGGCAGATCTGAAATGGCATTTGATAATTATAAAATCACGATAGAAATGAAGTCTGTAAACAATAGATTCCTTGATATTAACACTAAAGTGTACAAGCAGTATTCTTTTCTTGAAGAAGTTATAAGAGAAAGTGTTTCAAGTCACATTTCAAGAGGTAAAATTGATGTGTTTGTGCAGATTGAATTAACCGGAGATGAAGAAATAGTTATCAACTTAAAAGATAATGTTGTTCTTGGATATAAAGATGCTCTTGAGAGACTTTCTGATATTACGGGAGCAAAAAATGACATGAGCGTTTCATCTTTTATTCGTCTTCCTGATGTCTTTGATATCGAAAAACGTGAAGAAGACAAGGAGCAGATGGCAAAAGATGTGGCGATAGTTGCAGTAAACGCTGCGAAAGACCTTCTTGAAAACCGCGAAAGAGAAGGGGCGCGGCTAAAAGAATTCTTCGATAATTCCATTATCACAGTTAAAGATATTTTGGAAATAATCAAAGAGCGTTCCCCGCTTACAGTTAACGAATATAAAAATAAAATGAAAGAGCGCATTGAAGAAATTATTTCAGGTGTTGAAATTGATGAAACCAGACTTTTGACAGAGGTTGGTATATTTGCGGATAAAGTAAATATAACTGAAGAAATTATAAGATTTGAAAGCCATCTCAAAGAATACTCTCATCTTCTTTTAAGCGATGTTGCAGTAGGTAGAAAACTCGACTTTATAATTCAGGAACTCAACCGTGAAGCAAACACAATGGGGTCTAAATGTAATGATTACATAATCAGTAAATCAGTGGTTGATTTAAAATCCGAAATAGAAAAACTGCGTGAACAAGTACAAAACATTGAATAATAGAGAGGTAACATATGAAACTTATAAACATTGGTTTTGGGAATATTGTTTCGGCTGGCAGAATAGTTGCAGTAATAAGCCCTGAATCTGCCCCTGTAAAAAGAATAATAACAGAAGCAAGGGAAAAGGGTATGTTGATTGATGCGACTTACGGCAGACGTACTAAATCAGTTATTGTATGTGACAGCGACCACATAATCCTTTCCGCTGTTCAGACAGAAACAATGGTTACAAGACTTTCCAAAGACGAATTTGTTCCCCCGGAGGATGATAATGTTGATGAATAATAACGGCAGTTTATTTGTTTTTTCCGGACCGTCCGGAACCGGCAAAGGAACTATTCTATCATCATATTTTGAAAAGTATAATGATACAAATTTAAAATATTCTGTTTCCGCTACCACCAGAAGTCCAAGAACGGGTGAGGAAGACGGTATAAACTATTTCTTTAAAACTAAAGACCAATTCCAGAATATGATTGAAAATGATGAACTTTTGGAATGGGCATCATTCTGTGATAATTATTACGGAACACCAAAAAAACCTATTGAAAAAGCGCTATCGGAGGGAATCGATGTAATACTTGAAATTGAAACCGATGGTGCGTTTAAGGTTAAGAATAAATGCCCTGATGCTGTAATGGTTTATATTCTTCCGCCTTCCATGTCTGAACTTAAAAAAAGACTAGTGTCAAGAGGGACGGAACCCCCCGAAGTTATTGAAAAACGTTTCACTTCGGCTATCAATGAAATCAAACTCTCGTATGAGTATGATTATATTATTGTAAATGATGACTTGGATAAGGCTGTAGATGAATTTTATGCTATTGTAACTAGTCAGAGATTAAAGACTGTAAATAATAAGAATACTATAAATGAGGTGTTGGAAAAATGATTTATCCATCTATTAACGAAATTATGAAATCAAAAGGCATCGACAGTAAATACACACTTGTTGTTGCTACAGCGAAAAGAGCGCGTGAAATTAATCAGACAAAAGTGTCTTTCACAGAATGCAAGTCTGACAAAGCGGTTACAATTGCTCTTCATGAAATTAACGAAAATAAAATTAATTTCAGAAAACCCGAAAAGAAGAGTACTTATTCAAGTTCAGATACTATTATGAACCAGATACTTGAAGACGGCATCTTTGATTCAGAAGAATAAAACATCAAAATCAACGGTCAGGAGGAGATAGAGATGATAGCGAAAGTTATTATAAATTCAAATACGCTTTCGACAGATTCACTCTACGATTATGAAATCCCTGACCGTTTTCTTTTGAATTTAAAGATAGGAATGAGAGTTAAGGTTCCTTTTGGACGCGGAGATAAACTTTGCGAGGCTTATGTGTTTGATATTTGTGATTCGAGTGAATATTCAAAATTGAAACCTATATCTGAAATTATAAGCGATGTTTCATATTTTGATGAAAATGATGCTAAACTTGCCGAATTTATAAGACACAGATATTTTTCTTCCTATGCATCTGCAATTAAATGCTTTATACCTTCGGGCGTAAACATGAAGTTTACAAATTTTTACTCATTGGCTGATGGGGCTGATTTTGAAGAAATCACTTCAGTTTGTAAAAACTCCACGGTTTGCGATAAGATTATAAGTTGTCTTAATGCATATGGCGAAATGAGTGAAGATGATTTAAAAATCGAAACAGGTAAAACATCAATCCATGCTCAGATTAACAAATTACTTGCAAAAGGTTTTATTGAAAAAAACATAAAAAGTGCTGAGTCGGTGTCTGATACCAAAAAGACTTTTGTAGAACTTACTCTAAGCACAAATGACACATATTCCATAATTGACTCTATTTCCCGCAAGGCTCCCGCTCAGGCAAGAGTACTGGAATTTTTGTGTGAGAATTACGACATTGAACTTTCTGAACTTCTTGTATATGCCCAGACAACTAAAAAAACAGTTGATACGCTTTACGAGAAAGGTTATGTATCATATAAACAGGTAGTTTGTAATGACTCAAAAATTAACTATAATGAAGATTACTCCAAGCCAAAACCCGATTTGACAACAGAACAAAAAAGCGTATTGGAGGACATTTTAAAAGGACTCAACTCTGATGAGAAATCAACATTTCTTCTTCATGGTGTAACAGGAAGCGGAAAGACTGAAGTTTATCTTTCGCTTATTGAAGAAACAATTAATCAAGGAAAAGAAGCAATTTTGCTTGTACCTGAAATTTCTTTGACACCGCAGATGATAGGCCAGATATTTTCGCGGTTTGGTGACAATGCGGCTGTTCTTCACAGCAAACTGACTTTAAAGCAAAGATATAATGAATGGTTTAAAATCAAAAATGGTGATGTGAAAATTGCAGTTGGTGCAAGAAGTGCTGTTTTTGCACCGTTTAAAAATCTTGGTCTTATAATTATCGATGAAGAGCACGAAACCACATATAAGTCGGATATGTCGCCGAGATACAATGCGATAGAAATTGCAAGGTTTAGAACGAATGAATCCAATGCAACTCTGCTTCTTGCAAGTGCAACGCCATCTGTTGATGATTATTATAAAACACAAAACGGGACCTATAAATTAGTTGAATTAAAAAACAGAATAAATAAATCACGTCTGCCTGAAGTTACAGTTACCGATATGAGAAAAGAACTTCAAAACGGGAATATGAGTATTTTCGGTTCTGATTTAAAAAAGGCTATTGAAACTTCACTTTCAAGAAAAGAACAAATTATACTTTTTTTGAACAGACGGGGTTTTTCCGGGTTTATTTCATGCAGAAATTGCGGACATGTAATGAAATGTCCTGATTGTAATGTTGCTCTTACATACCATAAATCTGTCAATAAAATGGTATGTCACTATTGTGATTATAAAACCGACCTTATCCATACCTGTCCGTCTTGTCAAGGTAAACATATAAGATTTTTTGGTATTGGCACTGAAAAGGTCGTAGAAGAATTGAATAAACTTTATCCTGAAGCAAAAGTCATACGAATGGACGCTGATACGACAAATGGTCGAATGGCTCACGAAAATGTGCTTTCACGTTTTAAAAACGGCGATGCAGATATTTTGGTCGGAACTCAGATGATAACTAAAGGTCTTGACTTTGACAATGTTACGCTTGTCGGAGTAGTTGCTGCTGATATGAGTCTTAATGTAGATGATTACAGGGCTTGTGAAAGAACATTTGACCTTATTACTCAAGTTGTGGGCAGAACAGGACGGGCTAATAAACCCGGCAAGGCGATTATTCAGACATATAATCCTGAAGATGAAACTATAATTTTAAGCGCCATACAGGATTATAAATCGTTTTATGATGAAGAAATAGCAGTCCGGTGTATGCTGATGTATCCGCCGTTTACTGAATTTATTAAGTTTCAGTTCAGTTCAGATAAAAGCAGTGAAGCAAAGCGCGTTGCTGATAAATTTTATTTAGATGTAAAAAAAATCATTGAACAATCAGACGTTTATGCCGAAATTTATCCTGTGGCAGAATCGCCTATTTTTAAAGTCGGTGGTAAATACAGATATCGTTTTTTGATTAAAACCAAATACAAAAAAACTTTATATACGGATTTGAGGAAAGTACTAGATAAACATTTACATTCGAAGAATGATGTTAGTATAACAGTTGATGTTAATCCAAACAATCTATATTGATTCTAAGGAGAAGAAAAATGGCAATAAGAAATATAAGAAAACTTGGCGATGATGTTTTGAGAAAAAAATGCCGCAGTGTCGATGTCATAGATGACAGAATAATCACACTGCTTGATGATATGGCGGACACTTTGTATTTCAGTCAGGGTGTAGGCCTTGCTGCGCCACAGGTTGGCATACTCAAAAGAATTGCAGTGATTGATGTGGGTGATGGTCTTATCGAACTTATTAATCCTGAAATTATAAAAACTTCAGGTGTTCAGGATGGGGCAGAGGGGTGTCTTAGTGTGCCCGGAAAATTTGGTAATGTAGAAAGACCTTTCAAAGTCACGGTAAAAGCAACTGACAGACACGGCAAAGAATTTGAAGTAACCGGAGAAGAACTTCTTGCAAGGGCTTTGTGTCATGAAATTGACCACCTTGACGGAGTGATTTTTGTTGACAAAGTATCTGAGTATATTGAGGTTGATGACTGATGAAAATTCTTTTTATGGGGACACCCGATTTTGCAGTTAATTCGCTTAAAACGCTTTATGAAGCCGGTCACGAAATTTCAGCGGTTGTAACTATTCAGGATAAACCAAGAGGCAGAGGGCACAAAATGACTCATACTCCGGTTTATAATGCTGCCGAAGAGATAGGTGCTCCTATATATACACCTTCGACACTTAAAAAAGATGAATTTGAGCAAATACTTTTAAATATTAATCCTGAAGTTATAGTAGTTGTTGCATATGGAAAGATACTTCCTGAATATGTTTTAAATTATCCTAAATACGGATGTATAAACGTACATGCCTCGCTTTTACCCAAGTACAGAGGTGCCGCACCTATTCAGAGAGCAATAATTGACGGTGAAAAATTAAGCGGTGTAACTACTATGTATATGGAAAAAGGTCTTGATACAGGTGATATGCTTTTAAAAGCAGAAGTTGAGATAACCGAAGAAGATACTTTTGCAACACTTCATGATAAACTCTCAGATGCAGGTGCACTCCTTATTTGTAAGACGCTCGAAAAACTGTCGACAGGTGAATGCATAGGTGAAAAGCAAAATGATGCACAGGCAAATTATGCACATATGATAACGAAAGAGACATGTCTCATTGACTGGAATAAAAATGCTGATGATGTTTATAATTTAATCAGAGGATTAAATCCTTTCCCAAAAGCATTTTCCTACTATGAAGGAAGACAAATGAAAATACTTTCCGCAAAAATTTCACAGCAAAAAACAGACAGTAAGAGCGGCACAATTATATCAGTAGGTAAGGATTGTTTTACTGTCGCGTGTGGCAATTCTACTTGTCTAGATATATACGAAATTCAACAGGAAGGCAAAAAAGTTATGAGCGTAAGTGAATTCTTGCGTGGCAACTCGATAAATGAAAATATCCGTTTCGGAGGATAACAATATGTATTATTACGGATTGGACTACACATATATTGTTTTGGTTTTACCCGCTATTATACTTTCACTTATTGCACAGTTTAAAGTTACATCAACTTTTAACAGGTACAGTAAGGTGCTAAGTCAGAAAGGTTTCACAGGCGAACAAATTGCAAGAAAAATATTGAGTGAAAATGGTTTGTTTGATGTTAAAATCGAGCACGTCAGAGGAAATCTGTCTGACCATTATGACCCAATTCATAAAGTTCTCAGGCTTTCAGATTCGGTTTACTCATCAATGTCTGTTGCTGCTCTTGGTGTAGCAGCACATGAGTGCGGACACGCTATACAACATGCAAAAGGTTATTTACCTCTTAAAGCACGACATGCGGTGTTTCCAATAGTCAGATTTTCATCAGCACTTGCAATGCCTTTGATTTTAATAGGTCTTATAGTGAACACCCCTTATCTGATTTCGTTTGGTATTATACTTTTTTCAGCGGTAGTTGCATTTCAGATTATTACACTGCCTGTTGAATTTAATGCAAGTAAAAGGGCAGTTAACATACTTTCGGATTGCTGTTTTTTAGATGATTCTGAAACCAGACACGTGAAAAAAGTTCTCTCTGCTGCGGCACTTACCTATGTGGCGTCAGCACTTACCTCAGTTATGCAACTTTTAAGACTTATAATTTTATCAAATAACAGGAGAAGATAATGGCAGAAAACCCCAGAAAAAAAGCGGTTAAGATGCTTTTAGATATTGAAAAAAATCACTCGTATGTAAACATTGAAATGAATAACCTACGCAAACAATCTGTTTTTTCACCTGTTGATGTACGTTTTATTGGAGAACTTGTCAACGGTGTCATAAAAAGAAAAATTACGCTTGATTATGTAATTTCCAAATATTCATCAACAAAACTCAACAAAATTTCACCTTTTGTTCTTGCTGTTTTGCGCACGGGTATATATCAGATTTTGTATATGGATAAAGTTCCCGCGTCTGCTGCAGTAAATGAGAGCGTTAAGATTATAAAAAACTCTTCTGTATCAAGACTTTCAGGATATGTCAATGCGGTTCTTCGCTGTGTGACCGGCGAAGAGATAAAAAATCTTGATCTTTCAGATGAAAATAACATTTCAGTTTTGCATTCTATGCCTTTATGGATAGTACGCCGTTGGATTAGTACATTCGGACGCGATTTTGCAATTAATCTTATTTCTTCAATGAATGAAAAAGCCAATGTTATTATAAGGAGAAATCCCAAGGTTTCTTCTGAAACTCTTGCTGAAACACTTAGGAATGAAGGTATTAATGTATCAATGTTTAAACTGCCAGATTTCCCTGATTTTGACTATTGCTTTGAAATCGAAAGTATGGACGACCTTATAACAAATACTGACTCGTTTAAAAACGGCGATTTCTATATTCAGGACCCTGCAGCCGCACTTGTTTCATACATTTTAAGCCCTGAACCGGATGATAAAATTATAGATATGTGTTCTGCCCCGGGCGGAAAAAGTATTTTTGCATCTGAACTTATGAGCAATTCGGGTGAAATTATCGCATTTGACATCTACGAACATAAACTTCAGTTAATTAATGACAACATCAGACGGCTAAGCATAAAAAATATTAAGGCAATGCTTCAGGACGCAACACAGTTTAATGTCAAATATGAAAATTACGCTGATAAAATTATATGCGATGTTCCTTGTTCAGGTCTTGGTATTATGCGTAAAAAACCTGACATAAGATATTCAAGAAATGAAGAAGACATCAGCGCTCTTTCAATGCTTTCTCTGTCAATTCTTGAAAATGCTTCAAAATATTTGGTAAATGGCGGAACTTTAGTTTTTTCAACCTGCACAATTGAACCTGAAGAAAATGAAAATACAATAAATGAATTTTTAAATAAGCATAGAGAATTCAAACCTTTTCCTTTTAGTAAAAACGGTGAATATTATAAAACTTTCTATCCACATATTGACAAAACAGATGGATTTTTTGTTTGCAGATTAAAAAAGGCGGAAGAGTAAAATGACCAATATAAGAGATTTCAGTTTTGAAGATATTGAACAGATAATTCTATCGCTTGGCGAAAAGAAGTTCAGAGCAAAACAGGTTTATGAATGGCTATATAAGGGTATTTCTTCGTTTGAAGAAATGAAAAATGTGCCTACATCATTAAAAGAAAAACTCAAAGAGTCATATTACATAAATCCATCAAAAATTGTAAGGAAACTTGAATCTAAATTAGACCAAACAAAAAAATATCTTTTTGAGCTTTATGATGGGAATATGGTTGAAAGCGTCGCTATGTATTATAAACACGGTGTAACTAT
>JAZQDA010000182.1:0-19332 GCA_045546535.1 Clostridia bacterium
CTTTTAACTCCAATATTTCTAATTCATAATCTTTCATACGTCTGTAACTTCTTGGCATAAAAAATCCCCCTATGGTAGTTTATTTTATTCTACCATAGGAGGTCTTTTTTGTCATTGTCCGTTTTTGCTGGTTCTGTTCAAAATCAAAGGTCTTTTTTGTGCAAACACACCTTTATATCTGTTTGAATATACTATTTTGGGGAGGGAATATAATGAACAGTGTACTGGTAGTTTTTGCATCTGTAGCAACGGCTAACAGAGTGAAGAGTGTTTTGTCAAAAAAATTCGGTATAAATTCTTTTATTATACAAACACCAAAGGCGTTAAGTTCTTATTCAGGGTGCAGTTATTGTTTGCGTTTGTCACGAGAATATATGAATACCGTATGGAAAATAGTGACCTCAAACGGTCTTTCGTCCAAAGGTATATTTGACGCTGAGAACTATACTAAATTAAAGTGAGGTGAGACTGCAGTGATATATTTAGATAATGCTGCAACAACCTGGCCGAAACCAAGAGAGGTCGTAGAGTCGTTTTATAAAACATTTAAATACTACGGCGCAAACCCGGGAAGAAGCGGTCATAAAATGGCAATGAAAACCGCTGAAAAGGCATATGAGGCAAGAGAGTTGATTGCAGAATTTTTCGGTCTGGCTAATCCTCTTGGTGTAATTTTCACTCAAAATGCCACGATGTCACTTAATATTGCGATAAATGGAATTTTAACAAAAGGCGACCACGCAATATGTACAGTAATGGACCACAATTCAGTTCTTCGTCCGCTAAGTGCTCTTTCAAATGAAGTAGAAGTATCTTATGCTAATGCAAATTCAGAGGGTTTGGTCGATATAAATCATATGAAAAGCCTAATAAAACCAAACACAAGGCTTATTGTAATGCTATCTGCATCAAATGTATGCGGAACAATTATGCCGGTAAGGGAAGTTGCCAAACTTTGCAGAGAAAACGGAATTCTCTTTTTGCTTGATGCATCGCAGAGCGGGGGGATAATTAATATCGATATGGGAAAAGACGGGATAGACCTTGTTGCACTTCCCGGGCACAAATCTCTTTACGGACCTATGGGAACAGGGCTTCTTTTAATAAATACTGATGTGCCGATTAACCCTTTATTAAGAGGCGGAACCGGAAGTTATTCAAAAGAACTTACTCAACCCTTGGAACTTCCTGACCGCCTTGAGAGCGGAACAATTAATATACCTGGTATTCTTGGTCTTATGGAAGGTGTCCGCTATATAAATAAAATCGGTATTACTAATATTTATGAACACGAAATGGAACTTGCAAAATATCTTCTCGAAGGACTTTCGTCAATTAAAGATATAAATATCATAGGTAAAAAAAGCACATCGGGAAGAGTGGGGGTTATATCCTTCACCCATAATAAAAAAGACTGTACCGAAATAAGTGAGTATTTAAGTTCTGCTTATTCCATAGCCACAAGACCGCTTTTTCACTGTGCCTATAAGGCCCACGAAGCACTTGGAACAGCCGAATCCGGAACTGTCAGAGTGAGCCTCGGGGCATTTAATACTTTTGCCGACATTAAAGTGCTCTTGTATGCTCTGAGTCATATGTAAAATAAAAACACCTCTTGCGAGGTGTTTTTATTTTGTCATAATTGGCTTATTAACTTTTCATCATTTGCCGCATAGGCTGTTTCTATAATTTTTTGAACAAAAATTGCATCTTCAGCACTTACTTCAGGTTCGGTATCATTTATAATCGCATTTGAGAAAGATGTAATTTCTTTTTCGTACATATTGCCGAGTTCTACGTTAAGTGTAATAGATTTAGCCTCTGTTCTTTCTTGTTGAGCGTTATACCCGAGCGAGTCATCAGTCAAAATAACCGACACTTCTCCGCCCTCAATCTGACCGATTGTACCTTGTGCAAATATACTGCCTTTTGTTCCGTATATTTCAAGTTTACATTTAGCCGCATCATCGGGAATGTTGTAGTTAGCATCAACTATAGCAGTTGCACCGTTGTTCATTTTCAAAAGTACTACCGCAGTATCATCAATATCATATGTAAATGTTTGTGTGTGGGTAAATCCTGTAACTTCTTTAGCCTTGAGACCCGAAATATATTGGAGAAGGTCAATACAATGTATTCCCATATCCATAAGAGCACCGCCGCCCGAACGATCTTTTATCTGTCCCCAGTGCCCCGGAATTTCAGGATACCAGCAGGTAAGTTGTGCTCTCATTGAAACAATGTTGCCAAGTTTTCCTTCATCAATAAGTTTTTTCATCTCTTTATGATAAGAATGGAATCTCATCATAAGTCCGACACCGAGTTTCACGCCTTCTTCTTTACAACAAAGTGCAATTTCTTCTGCATCGTCTGTTGACAGAGCCATAGGTTTTTCTAAAAGAATATGCTTTTTCGCCTTGGCACAGGTAATAGCCTGTTCTTTGTGACAAAATACCGGAGTACCGATATAAATTGCCTGAACTTCATCAAGTGAGAGCAGGTCTTCAACCGTGTCAAATGAGTATTTTGCATTGTATTTTTCTCTTACGCTTTCTGCAAGTTCTTTATTTATATCCATAACTGCCACCAGTTCAGCATTTTCAGAAAGCATCATGCCGGGAATAGTTCTGCGGTCAGCAATACCGCCGCATCCTATAACGCCCCATTTTATTTTCATATGAATCACTCCTCAATTATATATAATAATATACCATTTCAATAACTTGTTGTCAATAAAATGTGAAAAAATACCACCTATAAAACTTGACCAAACCATAAAAATACGCTATTATTTATATATATGAAAATAAAAGGGGAGAAGAATGTGAAAATAAACATAATATGCATCGGTAAACTCAAAGAAAAGTACCTTATCGATGCAATAAATGAATATTCAAAACGCATAAAGAGATTTTGCGATTTTAAAATTACAGAACTCCCTGACGAAAAAATCCCTGACAATCCCTCCGATGCTGAAATTGAAAAGATACTCAGAACTGAAGCAGGAAAAATCGAAAAATACCTTTCCGATACCGATTGCATAATTTCTCTTTGCGTTGAAGGGGATAAACTTTCAAGTGAGGGCTTTGCAAAAAAGATTTCTGATTTTATGCTTTCGGGCAAAAGCAGTATAGTTTTCATAATAGGAGGCTCTCTCGGCCTTTGTGAGAGCATTAAAAAACGCTCTGCACTGCGTTTGAGTTTTTCCGATATGACATTTCCCCATCAACTTATGAGAGTTATACTTTCAGAACAAATTTACCGTGCATTTAAAATAAATGCAAATGAAAAATATCATAAATAGGAGGATAATTATGAAGTACAAAGCAGACCTTCATGCACATACTTGCGATGTAAGCGTATGCGCACGTATCACAGTAGAAGAACTTGTTGATTCCTATATCGAAAAAGGTTATTCAACTCTTGTTATTGCAAATCATTATGCGATTGAAACATTTCAGCATTTAGACCATCTTTCATGGCGCGAAAAAAATGAACATTATCTTTCGGCATATAGAAAAGCCAAAGAATATGCAAACGGCAGAATAAATATTCTTCTTGGAATGGAATATAAAAACCACTATCGCAATCAGAATGACTATCTTGTATATGGCATAACCGAAGATTTTATTTTGGAAAACAGCATTAGTGATGAACATAATTTTCTTAAAATGGATATTTACGAAATGGTTCAACTTGCACACGATAACGGTTGTCTGGTATTTCAGGCACACCCTTTCAGAAATAATGCGACTGTTACTCCGCCTCAGATTTTGGACGGTATCGAAATTGTAAATGCCAACCCAAGACTTGACTCACGAAATGATATTGCTGCTATGTGGGCTAAAAAATTTAACCTTCTCGCTTCTGCAGGCTCTGACACTCATAATCCGGGACAAGGCTGCAAAGTATCTTTTCGTACTCCTGAGCCTATTGAAACAAATGAAGATTTATTAAAATATCTTAAAGATAAAGAAAGTTTTGAAATTGTGGAGGAAGAATAATGAAATTCTCCTATATCGGACTCAAAGAACCGGTACATGAAATTTCACCATATCTTTTGTCTTTTATAAAATCATACAGACATAAAGAACCCACAATGCCACCTCTTAAAGCAGGAGGGGTGTATTGCACCGATTTTCAGGAGTCGGCGCTTTTTGCCTGTGAAAATGATATGGCAGTTTACACATCGGCATCAGATGTTATCAAAAACTCCGACATTCTCTTTTGCTTTCTTCCCGATAAAGCACTTCGCTCACTTAAAAATGACCTTAAAGGACACGGCATACAGAATAAAATATTTTGCCATTTCAGTCATACTTATGATTCAGATGTTTTGGATTTCGATGACAGAAATACATATATTTCACTATATGTTCCAATATTTGAAAGGGTAGATGATAACACGAGAAGACCAACTCATGTTTTCGTTGAGGGTCATGGACCGAAATATGATGATTTTCTGTATATGTGCCAGATTCTTTCAATACCTGTGTATCAGATAACAAAAGAAGATAAACTTATATTAAAAACTGCTCTTAACTTTATTTCAGATTTCAAAAAATATATTGATGACAGGGCAAAGAAACTTTTAAATATTGCTTTGTATGATAAGAGGGAACTTATAGACGATTTTATTTCAAAATCTAAAGACGAAAAGTTTTGTGTAAATTCATATGACGCAATCGAAAATTCTGATATCAGATATATTAAAACTCAAAACGAGATGCTAAACGATATAGGTGTTGATGATATTTCAACGCTTTTTGCATCGTTTTTTCTTGCGAAGGCAAAAAATAAAGATGATAACTCTGCTTTGAGCAAAAAATTAAAAGAAATGCTGGTTTCATTTATACAAAAGTAAACGGAGGCAATATGAAACTCATAATAGCCGAAAAACCGAGTCTTGCCCGAAATATATGTCAGGCGCTCGGAACCTTTTCCAAAAAGGGCAATTATTACATAAATGAAGAATTTATAGTTACCTGGGTGTTCGGTCACCTTTTTTCTCTTGCAGATATTGAATACTATAATCCCAATCCCGATGGAAGATGGACACTTAAAAATATACCTTGCTTCCCTGAAAAATTTCATTTTGAACTCAAAAAATCCAAAGACGGAAAAGTAGACCCTGGCGTTTCAGCACAGTTTGATACAATAAAAAGCCTTTGTTTAAGAGAAGATGTAGATACAATTATAAATGCTGGAGACTCTGACAGAGAGGGCGAAATAATAGTCCGCACTTGTATAGAAAAAACAGGTGTAAGGGGTAAAAATATCACACGCCTTTGGCTTCCTGACCAGACAGATGAAACCATTAGAAACGCAACAAAGGAAATGAAAAACGATTCGGAATATGACTCACTTGCATCAGAAGGATATGCAAGAACATATATTGATTGGCTCTTTGGCGTCAACCTTACAAGATTTGCCACACTTAAAACAGGTACGCTTTTGAGGGTCGGACGCGTAATTGTACCGATAGTAAAAGCGATTTATGACCGCGATATGTCAATCCGTAATTTTGTGAGCGAGAAATATTATTGTATTGCAAGTAAAACAGAGATAGATTCTTGCCCTATAGAACTCACAGGTAAAGATAAATTTTCAAAAAACGAACTTTCAAAAGCAGAAGAACTCTGCCATAAATATAACAGCGCCGAAACAACAGTCAAATCTGTAAAAAGAAAAAAGGAAACAGTGTCTGCGGGTAAACTCTATTCACTGTCAAAACTTCAAAGTGTACTGGGTAAAAAATATAAAATATCTATGGAAAAAAGTCTTTCTGTCGTTCAGGACCTTTATGAAAAAGGTTATGTTACATATCCGAGAACGAACTCAGAATATCTCGCAACCGCTGAAATGGATAAGGTTAAAGGAATAATAAATGCCATTTCAAAACTTGGCTATGATATTAAATTTAAAACGGGTAAAAACATTTTTGACGATTCAAAAATTGAATCGCACTCCGCTCTTATTCCTACTCACAAAATACCTAAAAAAGAATCACTTTCTCAAGATGAATTTACAGTTTACAGTACAATTCTCCGCCGTTTTGTTGCAGTTTTCTGTGCCGAGGACTGTATCTGTGATAAAACTGAAATGGTTATCGCAACAGGTGATTTTGAGGAATTTAATTTAAAGGGAACAGTTATTTTAGAAAAAGGCTGGACGAAATACGACGATTATACAAAAAAAGACAAACTTTTGCCTAATTTTAAAAAAGGAGATAAAATTGAGGTTAATTTTGTACCTTGCGAAAAAGAAACTACACCTCCGAAACATTATACCATTGAAACTCTCAATAATTATCTTAAAAATCCTTTCAGAGATGAAAAGAAAAATATTGAGGTTGAAAATGATGAAGAAGAGTATAAGGCAGTGTTTGAAGGTCTTGAACTTGGTACAGAAGCAACTAGGACGGGGATTATTGATAATGCCATAAAAAGCGGATATATCACCTTGAAAAAAGATGTCTATACAATTCTCCCTGACGGAGAATATATGATAGAATCACTTTCCGATATGGGAATCAGTATGGATAAATACCGCACCTCAGAACTTGGCAAAGCGCTGAAAAAAGTTTTCAGGGGAGAAATGACGGTAGAACAGAGCGTATTTATGGCATCGGAAGAAATATCAAAGGTTTTTAAAAATGAAAATATCGATGTTAAATCTGATATCGGTTTTGTTGGCGATATAATAGGACAATGTCCAATCTGTTCATCTGATGTGGTACGTACAAAATTCGGATACGGATGCAGCGGGTATAAAAACGGATGCAAATTTTCTTTTGGTTTCAGGATTTCATCTGGGAAAATATCCAAAGGTCAGGCAATGAAACTTCTGACAGACGGAAAAACCGATATTATCGACGGATTTATATCAAAACGAACAGGAAAAAATTACTCTGCAAGGCTAAAACTTGATAATGAAAAAGTTGTTTTTGATTTTGAATAAATTCTTAAGAAAAATGTCAAAAACATCTTGAAAAAAATATCTGAAGCATATATAATAATATTGTACATAAAAACTCTAAATAAAAGGAGCAAAAAACCAATGATAGCACACGGCAACAAGATTAAGATTTTCACTGCAAATTCCAATCCCGCATTTGCACAAAAAATTGTAAATCACCTCAATATGAATCTCGGTGATTCAGAAGTCGGAAAATTTTCCGATGGTGAAATTTTTGTAAACATAAACGAAACTGTCAGAGGCAGTGATGTTTTTGTTGTTCAGTCAACAAGTTCACCTGTAAATGACAACTTTATGGAACTTCTCATTATGATTGATGCATTAAAAAGAGCATCAGCGGGAAGAATTACAGCAGTTATTCCATATTTCGGATATGCCCGTCAGGACAGAAAAGCAAAAAGAAGAGATCCCATTTCAGCAAAACTTTGTGCAGACCTTATAACTGCAGCGGGTGCAGACAGGGTACTTACAATGGATCTTCACGCACCACAGATTCAGGGATTTTTCAATATTCCCCTTGACCACCTTTTAGGTCAGCAGATTCTTGCAGATTATTACAAAGAGGCTTTTAAAGACGATAAAGATAACACGGTTGTTGTATCTCCCGACCTTGGAAGCGTAACAAGAGCAAGAAAATTTGCAGATACCATAGGTCTTTCAATTGCAATAGTTGATAAGCGCCGCCCTAAAGCAAATGTGTCAGAAGTAATGAATATCATTGGTGATATAGAAAATAAAAATGTAATCCTTGTAGACGATATGATAGATACTGCAGGAACAATCGTAAACGGTGCAAAAGCACTTAAGGAAAGAGGAGCAAAAAAAGTGTGTGCATGTTGTACTCACCCCGTACTTTCAGGTCCTGCTATTGAGAGAATTCAGGATTCTCCAATTGAAGAACTTTTAGTTCTTGATACCGTTCCGCTTACTAGCGAAAAACAGATTGATAAAATTAAAATTCTTTCTGCATCTGCACTGTTTGCAGAAGCAATCGAAAGAATTTATCAGGACGTTTCCGTAAGCACATTATTTAACTAATAAGAATTAAATCAGCCTTGCCGCATGGCAAGGCTGAAACAAATTTTAAATGAAAAGAGGGCACAGAAATGTATTTGATCCTGGGGCTTGGTAACCCTGACAAAAAATATGAAAACACAAGGCATAACATAGGTTTTAAAGTTGCAGAAAAAATATGCGAAAAACACTGTGCAACTCTTTTAAAGTCAGGATTCAAGTCGAAATATGCAGAGTTCAGACTGGGCTTTGAAAAAGTAATTGTTGCTATGCCGCAGACATATATGAATTTAAGCGGTGAAGCAGCGCAGGAAATCGCCTCATTCTATAAGATTCCAAATGAGAATATAATCGTCATATATGACGATATAAGTCTTCCGATTGGGAAACTGCGCATTCGTGCTAAAGGCAGTGCTGGAGGTCATAATGGAATAAAATCAATAATTTCGCACCTTAGCACAGATGTTTTTCCGCGTATTAAAATAGGAATAGGCGCACCTCAAAATGAAGATTATGACCTTGCGGATTATGTTTTAGGAAAATTTTCAAAAGATGAAACCAATCTTCTTATGCAAACGATTGATGATGCTGTAAGTGCCACAGAATGTATTATAAAGTCAGGGATTGACAAATCTATGAATATGTATAACAAAAATAATAAGTGACAGGAGAACATCAATGTCGGGCTTTTGTGAAATTTTAAAAGACAGCCCGGAGTTTACATCTGCTGTTGAAAATGTGAAGTCAGGCAAATGCCCGATGCACATAACAGGAATGAGCGGCAGTCAGAAGAGTCATTTTATATACTCGATGTGCATGGCTCTGGGTAAAAAGTGCATAGTTGTCACGTATGACGAACAAGAAGCGGGAAGGATAAGAGATGACTTATCGTTCCTTTTTTGCCGTGAAGCGAATATTTTCAAAAATAAAGATTATGTATTCTATGATATTGACGCATCAAGCCATACGGCTGAGATTTCAAGGCTTAAAACTATTAATGCATTTCTTTCGGGTGCACCTGTTGTAACAACTGTTGAAGCAGTTTCTAAATTTACTGTGTCCCCCGATATATTCAGAGAAAATATAATAGAAATTACATCTTCTTCTACTGTTGATATTGCCACGCTTTCCAAAAAACTTGTAGAACTTGGTTATCAGAAATCATCAACTGTTGAAGGAATGGGGCAGTTCAGTATAAGAGGATCAATAATAGATATATATTCTCCTGCGCATCAAAACCCCGTAAGAGTTGACCTTTTTGATAATGAGGTTGACTCGCTTCGTGAATTTGACTCCCAGACCCAACTTTCAATACAAAATACAGATTCATTTACAATCATTCCTGTAAGGGAGATTGTATACAGCGAAGAAAAAGCAAAAGAAGTTTCGCAAATAATAAAGCGCCTTAAAAACGAGAATTTTTTAGAAGATGCTGAAAAACTATACCATAATTCAAAATTTCAGTCCCTTGATAAATATTTTCCGTATTTCTATGATAAACCTTATTCCATTCTCGATTATGCTGATGACGATACTCTTGTATTTTTCGATGAAGCAAAACAGTTAAACGAAAAAAGTAAAATCATATATGAAGAACATACCGAAACTGTTACGCAGTTATTGGAAAAAGGATTATTCCCGCGAACAAAATCAAAATATATGCTTGATTTTTATTCGGTTGTTTCATGTGTTCAAAATAAGCCTTTAGTGTCTCTCAGTTCAATCTCTCATTCTTGTCCAATGCTTTCACCGCAGTCACTTTTAAGTTTAAATGCAAAGTCTTTAAACACTTACACCGGAAAAGTTGAATTTTTAATTGATGATATAAAATACTGGAAGAAAAACGGTTACCGCATCAGTGTTGTCTTCTCTAATGAAGTAAAACTCAAATCTCTTCACGAAATGCTTGGTGAGAGTGGCATAGAGTCTTCTTTTACGACGCTTTTAAATCCTGTCGGCGATTTCGGTCAGGTGTATCTTTCAGTCGGAAATCTTTCAAAAGGGTTTGAGTATCCTGATGTAAAGACAGTAGTAGTGAGCGACGGTGAAACAAAATATACATCCGTTAAAAAAAGACTCCCAAAATCTAACAATAAAGATGTAATAAAAAGTTTTGAAGACCTTGAAAAAGGCGATTATGTAGTGCACCGTACTCACGGTGTAGGCAAGTATGTTGGTATAACACAATTAGTTGTTGAAAATGTAACAAAAGATTACCTGAAAATCAAATACGGCGGAAGCGATATTTTATATGTTCCCACAAATCAACTTGATTTTCTTCATAAATACAGAGAATCTGAGGGTACAAAAGTTAAACTCAACACCCTTGGCGGTTCGCAATGGGATAAAACAGTTTCGAGAGTAAAAGAAAGCGTAACTGCTCTTGCCGAAGACCTTATATCTCTCTACGCCGAAAGAAGCAGAATACAGGGACACGTTTTTTCGCCCGACACCCCCTGGCAAAAAGAATTTGAAGAAAAATTCATACACGAAGAAACTGCCGACCAGTTAAGGTGCATCGAGGAAGTTAAATCCGATATGGAAAACGGTAAATGTATGGACAGACTCCTGTGCGGAGATGTAGGCTACGGAAAAACAGAAATTGCAATCAGAGCCGCGTTTAAATGTGTAATGGAAGGAATGCAGGTTGCTTACCTTGTCCCCACCACTATTTTAGCACAGCAACACTATACGACTTTTTCGACCCGCCTTGAAGAGTATGCTATGAATGTGGGTATGCTTTCAAGATTTCGTACCAAAAAACAACAGGCAAAAACTATAGAGGGTTTAAAATCGGGCTCTGTTGATGTAGTAATAGGTACACATCGACTTCTGCAGAAAGACATCGGTTTTAAAAACCTCGGACTTGTCATAGTAGATGAAGAACAGCGTTTTGGGGTAGGGCATAAAGAAAAATTAAAAGAATTAAAGAAAAATGTAAACGTTCTCACCTTAAGCGCAACACCGATTCCGCGTACACTTAATATGGCAATGGTAGGAATAAGGGATTTAAGCGTTCTTTCCGAACCGCCCGGCGACAGATATCCGGTTCAGACATTTGTAATGGAATATAACGAAGCGGTTATAGTCAATGCAATAAAGAGAGAAATTGAAAGAAAAGGTCAGGTGTATTATCTTTATAACCGAATAGACGGCATTGAAAGGGTAGCATCAAGACTTAAAGATCTTTTGGGCGATGTCAGGATAGGTGTTGCTCACGGAAAAATGAGTGAAAACCAACTTGAAGATATAATGATGTCGCTTCTTGACGGTGAAATCGATGTTCTTGTCTGCACTACAATTATAGAAACGGGACTTGATGTATCAAATGTCAATACTATCATAATTGAAAATGCTGATACTTTAGGACTTTCACAACTTTATCAGTTAAGGGGAAGAGTAGGGAGGTCAAATAGACTTGCCTATGCTTATCTTACTTACTATCCTGGGAAAGTGCTTGATAACGTGTCATACAGAAGACTTCAGGCAATAAGAGAGTTTACAGAGTTTGGTTCAGGCTTTAAAATTGCAATGCGTGACCTTGAGATAAGAGGTGCAGGTAATCTTCTTGGCAAACAGCAAAGCGGTAATATGAACCTTGTTGGCTACGATATGTATTGTATGCTTTTGGAACAGGCGGTAAAAGAGAAAAAAGGCGAGGAATACAGACCCCCTCTTGAAATATCAGTAGATATAAACGAAGATTCTTTCATTCCGTCAACATATGTTGAGTTTGAACATCAGAGAATAGAACTTTACAAAAAAATTGCCTCAATAAATTCAGAGTCCGACTATTACGATATACAGGCAGAGTTTTTGGATAGATTCGGCAATCTCCCTCAAAGTGTAATGAACCTTTTGGATATTTCATATATAAAATCACTTTGCAGAGTTTGTGAAATAAAAGAACTTACTCAAAAAGGAGAAAGCGTGGTATTTACTTTTACCGATTTTGCAAATCCCGATGCGGTAGTAAAACTTATATCCGAGTATGAAAGAGATATGAAATTTACAAGCGGAGCAAAATCACAGTTAACCTACAGGTATAAAGGTAAATCTATCCCGAATATTAAAAAAATATTACAAAAACTTGCAAACACAATACAAGACGGTCAATAAATGTTATTATAAATAAAACAAATAATGAAGGGTGGTTTATTATGAAAACATTTATTCGTACCGTCTCGGTTTTTATTGCAGTATTTTTCCTGTTTTCAATGTGTGCTTGTGTAGATAACGGAAAAGATAAAACTGTCAGCGTAACCGTAAATAATGAACCCCTGAGTGATGAATATATTGGTTATTTCCTTTATGTTGCAAAAATGAGTATGCTCTCAGAAGCGGGATATAACGACGAAAATTCTACTGAGGAAGATATTGAAACCTATTGGAAAACAACTGAAATAGAGGGTGAAAATGCTATAGATGTTGCTCGTGATATTGCTGTAAACAACGCTGTGTCCCAAAAAGTACAATATCTGAAATCTCTTGAAGAAGGTCTTGACCTGAATGCTGATGAGATTACAGTAATAGAACAGCAATTGTCTGCTACCACAGAGAGTAACGGCGGAGAAAAAGAATTTTCAAAAACTTTAGCCGATATGGGAACAAATTTTGAATCTTATAAACAAATTGTGATAGAAAACACTTGCATATCAAAACTTTATGAGTTATATGAATCACAGGGTAAACTTGAAATTTCAGATGCGGAATTTTCCCAATATACAGAGGCTAACGCTGACACCATTCCAATCGAAATGATGTATGAATATGCGAAAAAGGATAAATTCAACTCAATGGCAAAACAGTGGGAAAAAGAATATGATATCATTATTGATGATGATGCAGTGAAAAATTTAAATATATAAATTTCAATAAAAAAACAACGAAGATTACCCTTCGTTGTTTTTTCTTTTAATTTCAAAAAACTTCTGCATCAAATCTTTGCATTCATCCTCGCAAAAACCAAAATAAATTTCAGGTTTATGCGGAAAAAGTGTGCTCAAATCACAAACTGAACCCAATGACCCAGTTTTTGGCTGGGCACAGCCAATATACACTCTTTTAATTCTTGAGTTTATAATTGCACCTGCACACATAGGGCACGGCTCAACGGTAACATAAAGTTCGCACCCGTCCAGAACTTTTTCGCCGAAATCTTTAATAACTTTTTTTATTACATTCATTTCTGCGTGAAGAGTTGAGTCACTTTTACTTTCGCATCTGTTGTGGTCACGGGCTATTATTTTATTGTTTTTAACTATAACCGCACCAACAGGAATTTCCTCTTCGTCAAACGCTTTTTTTGCTTCAATAAGTGCTTCGTTCATAAAGTTCATTTTTGTTCACCTCGCACTTTTTGAGTGAAAAACTTTCGTGTTTTTCCACAGCAGAAAAAATATTTTTTGATATGTTTTTATTTTTAAAATTTAAATTTTTGATGAGTTCCTTTATATTTTCTCTGTCGGTTTTACCATCAGCAGGGCATACCTTTTCAAGAGTAGGTATACCGCTTTTTTTGGCACAAGAAAAAATCTTTCCTTCGCTTACTCTCACCATCGGTCTTATTATAGTAATTTTTTTGTCTTCGTATGATGTAACGGGTTCAAAGCATTCTGCTTTACCGCTATATATTATATTCATTAAAAAAGTTTCGTTTGCATCATCTCTGTGATGACCGAGAGCTATTTTGTTGTAACCTAATTTTTCAGCACAAGAACAAAGTGCTGCTCTTCTCATTCTCGAACAAAGCGAACATGGATTTTTTTCTTTCATCTCGTCAAAAACGACTTTTTTAATTACAGTTTTTTCGATATGACATTCAACACCAATCTCATTACAATAGTTTTGAATAGGGGAAAAGTCTGTATTGTCAAACCCAATATCAATGCATATAACTCCGATTGAAAAAACTACAGGGTAAAAATTTTTAAATCTGTTAAGAGCATCGAGCATAACCATACTGTCTTTACCGCCTGATACTGCTACTGCAATTTTGTCATTTTCCTGTATCATATCATATTCTTGAACAGCATTTCTTACCAAACTTAAAATCCGTTTCATTTTATCACCTTTAAGAAAATAAAAAAAGCACACCGTAGTGTGCGTTTTAAAAGCGGAAGACGAGATTCGAACTCGCGACGTTCACCTTGGCAAGGTGACGCTCTACCACTGAGCCACTCCCGCATACCCTTGATACGTTTCACAGTATATCAGTTTTATTTTGATTTGTCAAGGGTTTTTGGATTTTTGTATATATTTATCACTATTGGTGAAAATATTCCAAAACCTTTGTTAAAAATTTTGGTAAATGCTTGAAATTTTATCTTGATTTTATTTATACTTTGTGATAAAATATTATGCGGTAAATACACACATATGCCGATGTATATGAGTTTGCAGAGAAAATCCGACATAGTTTTTTCTGTCTTGTATTCAGTTGACGCATATGGCGGGTAAAAAATTTGGAGGTGAAATAATATGTCAGTAATTTCAATGAAACAACTTTTAGAAGCAGGTGTTCACTTCGGACATCAGACAAGAAGATGGAATCCCAAAATGGCGGAGTACATCTACACAGAAAGAAACGGTATCTACATTATCAATCTTCAGAAAACCGTTAAGAAAATTGTTGAAGCATATGACTTCATCAAAGAAGTATCTGAAAACGGTCAGGACATTCTCTTCGTAGGCACCAAAAAACAGGCTCAGGATTCAATCAAAGAAGAAGCAGAAAGAGTAGGAATGTATTTTGTAAATGCAAGATGGCTCGGCGGTATGCTTACTAACTTTAAAACAATCCAGAAAAGAATTGCAAGACTCAACCAACTCAACAAAATGGAAGAAGACGGTACATTCGAACTTCTCCCTAAAAAAGAAGTAGTTAAACTCAGACTTGAATGTGAAAAACTTGAAAAATACCTTGGCGGTATCAAAGAAATGAAGAAACTCCCCGGAGCATTATTCGTTGTTGACCCCAGAAAAGAAAAAATTGCAGTTGCAGAAGCAAAGAAACTCGGTATCCCCGTTGTTGCTATTGTTGATACAAACTGTGATCCCGACGATGTTGATTATGTAATCCCCGGCAATGATGATGCAATAAGAGCAGTAAAACTTATCGCTTCAACAATAGCAAACGCTGTTATCGAAGGCAGACAGGGTGAAGATGCTGTTGCTCAGGTAGAAGCAGAACAGGAAGAAACTCAGGAAGAAGCATAATCTGAAACAAATAATATTCGGAGGTAAATATAATGTTTACAGCAAGTGATGTAAAAGAACTCAGAGAAAGAACAGGCTGTGGAATGATGGATTGCAAAAAAGCACTCACAGAATCCGACGGCGATATGGAAAAAGCAATAGAATTTTTAAGAGAAAAAGGTCTTGCTGCAGTTGCTAAAAAAGCAGGTAGAATTGCTGCAAAAGGTATTGTATGTGCATATGTAAGCGAAGATGGAAAAATCGGTGCAGTTATTGAAGTTAACTCTGAAACAGACTTCGTTGCTAAAAATGCAGATTTCGTATCTTTTGTAAATGACCTTGCAAAAATCGTTGCAGATTCAAACCCTGCAGATGTTGATGCACTCAAAGCACTCAAATACAATGACCAGTATACTGTAGAAGAAATGCTCAGAGAAAAAGTACTTACCATCGGTGAAAATATGAACATCAGAAGATTTGCAAGATACGAAGGTAATGTAAGTTCATACATTCACGGCGGCGGAAAAATCGGTGTTTTGGTTAACTTTGATACAAATGCAACTAAAGACCAGATTGCTTCAATGGCAAAAAATGTATGTATGCAGATTGCGTCAATGAACCCCAAATATAAAGACGAAGCAGCAGTTCCTGCAGAAGAAGTTGCAAAAGAAAAAGAAATTCTTACTCAACAGGCAATCAATGAAGGCAAACCCGCGAACATCGCTGAAAAAATGGTTGCAGGAAGAATTAAAAAATACTTCAAGGAAATCTGCCTTCTTGACCAGGCATACATTCTTGATGGCGACATCGACGTTGCAAAATATATTGCAAACACCGGTGCAGAAATCGGCGAAGCAGTTGCTCTTGCAGATTTTGTAAGATTTGAAAAAGGCGAAGGCCTTGAGAAAAAAGAAGACAACTTCGCAGATGAAGTTGCAAGTATGATTAAATAATTTTATAGTTCCATTCATATTAAACCACCAATCCCCGAAGAAGATAATTTTTCGGGGATTTTTTTATAAAATATTTTAAATTAAGTGTTCCTTTTTTTATATATCTGTGTTATAATATATAAAATATATACTATTTTGGAAAGGAATGTTTAAATCTATGAAGCCAAAATACAAAAGAATTCTTTTAAAGGTAAGTGGCGAAGCACTTGCGGGTGAAAACAAAACCGGTCTTAATGATGTAACTATCGCAAATATAACAGACAAAATTAAAGAGTGTGTTGACCTTGGAGTTCAGATTGCAATAGTAGTCGGCGGTGGTAACTTCTGGAGAGGCAGAACAGGCGAAAATATGGACAGAACAAGAGCAGACCATATGGGTATGCTTGCAACTGTAATTAATGCCTTGGCACTTCAGGATGCACTGCTTCAAAGAGGTGTAGATACAAGAGTTCAGACAGGTATTGAAATGAAACAGATTGCAGAACCCTACATCAGAGGTAAAGCAGTAAGACATCTTGAAAAGGGCAGAGTTGTAATCTTTGGTTGCGGAAGCGGTAATCCATTCTTCTCAACAGACACAGCAGCGGCACTGAGAGCCGCCGAAATTGACGCAGACATCATTTTACTTGCAAAAAATGTTGACGCTGTATATGATTCAGATCCCAACAAAAATGCAGACGCTAAAAAGTTTGACACTCTCACTTACATTGATGTTCTCAATCGAGGTCTTGGTGTTATGGATTCAACTGCGACATCACTTTGTATGGACAATCATATTCCAATCAGAGTTTTCGGCGTAAACGAACCTGACAATATCCGCAAAGTTATACTTGGTGACGAAATCGGCACAATAGTTCAGTAAAATCAAAATATTAAACGGAGGTAGTTAAATATGGCAGCAAATATCAATGATTTTGAAACAAAAATGAAAAAGACTTTATCTGTATTATCATCTGACCTTGCATCAATCAGAGCAGGTAGAGCAAATCCTGCAATACTTGACAAAGTTAGTGTTGAATATTACGGTGTTGCAACCCCTCTTACACAGATCGGTACAGTTTCCGTTCCCGATCCCCGTTCAATTCTTATTCAGCCCTGGGATGCAAGTATTTTAAAAGAAGTTGAAAAAGCAATTCTTGCTTCTGATATCGGTATTACACCAAATAATGACGGTAAATCAATCAGACTTAATTTCCCGCCACTTACAGAAGAAAGAAGAAAAGAAATAGTTAAAGATGTTCGCAAAAAAGGTGAAGATGCGAAAGTAGCAGTCCGTTCTATCAGAAGAGATGCTATGGACGCATATAAAAATGACAAGAAAAACGGCGAAATTACTGAAGATGACCTTAAAGCAAGTGAAAATGATGTTCAGAAACTTACTGATAAGTTCATTAAAGAAGTTGATGCTATAGTAGCCTCAAAAGAAAAAGAAATTCTGGAAGTATAATAATATGCTGAATTTATTAAAAAAGAAAAACGCTAAATTTTCAGATAAAATAGACCCTGAAAGACTGCCTGTACATATTGGCATAATAATGGACGGAAACGGCAGATGGGCTAAAAAAAGAGGTCTTCCGCGTTCCGCGGGGCATTCAATGGGTGCAAAAGTTTTGGAACAAATCACCCGTGCGGCAGGAAACATCGGAATAAAATATCTTACAGTTTATGCTTTTTCGACTGAAAACTGGGCGCGTCCTAAAGATGAAGTTGACGCTCTTATGAAGTTAATAAGTGAATACCTTGACGACTACAAGAAAATCATCGGTGATGATGATATGCGTGTCCGCTTTATTGGTTCGCGCCGTGGCTTAACTGACGAGATTATTCAAAAAATGAATGTCGTTGAAGAAGCCACCAAAGATAACAAGTCTGTTACTCTTACAATCGCTCTCAACTATGGAGGAAGAGAAGAAATCGTAAATTCAGTAAAGACAATAGCAAAATCTGTTCAAAGCGGTGATGTAAGTGTTGATGATATCAACGAAAAGATGCTTTGCGACAATATGTACACACATTTTATGCCTGACCCTGATTTTATTATCCGCCCCAGTGGTGAACAACGCTTGAGTAATTTTCTTCTTTGGCAAAGTGCGTATAGTGAATTTTGGTATTCAAACATAAATTGGCCCGATTTTAAGCGCGAAGATTTGGAAAGGGCAATAATAGATTATCAAAACAGAAACATACGTTTCGGAGGTGTCTGATATATGCTTAAACAAAGGATAATTTTCGGCGCACTCGGAGTTATACTTGCGATTGCGGTATTAACTTTTTGTCCTGTGTATATAATAGGAATGTGCCTTGGTGTAATTACACTTATCGGTATATGTGAATTTTATAATGTTACCGGTATTAAAGATAAGTGTCTGCTCAAGTGCGTGGGTTTACTCTTTTCAATAATAAGTGCAATTTTATTTATAATAAAATCACACGATGCACTGTCTTTCCTTGGAACACTTATAATCGCATTTTTGTTTATTCTGATGATTTTGAAAGTCTTTATGCACTCATCAGTATCCTTTAAAGATGTATCAGTTGCTTTTGCCGGGACAGTATATGTAACAGTATTTTTTATGCACCTTCTTTTAGTAAGACATCTTGAATACGGCAACTTGCTTATATGGGTACTTTTTGTGTCTGCATGGTCTACTGATACATTCGCATATTTTTCAGGTATAACACTTGGCAAACACAAACTTTGTCCCACAATCAGTCCTAAAAAAACAGTTGAAGGTTCAATCGGCGGTATACTTGGCTGTGTGATTTTTGTATCGATTTTCACTTTTATATTAGCGAAATTTAATGATTTGAGTGTAAATTATCTTAATGTCATATTGTTTTCTCTGATTGCATCAGTTTTTTCACAGATTGGCGACCTTGTAGCAAGTACAATAAAAAGAGAATATGATGTAAAAGATTATGGCAATTTGATTCCCGGTCATGGCGGAATCTTAGACAGATTTGACTCAGTTCTCTTAATTTCACCCATAGCATATTACATTATGCTATTTCTTCCCATGTTTACTAAATGAGGTATACTGATGAAAAAAATATCTATTATAGGTTCTACTGGTTCAATAGGTACTCAGGCACTGGAAGTTACAGATATCTGCGGTGATGTCAAAATTTGCGGTCTGTCTGCTAATTCCAATGTAAGACTTTTAGAAAATCAGATTCGTAAATATAAACC
>JAZQDA010000183.1:0-31920 GCA_045546535.1 Clostridia bacterium
TGACCTTGCAGGTTTTAGCACAAAAAATGATAAGCTTCGCACCTTTGCGCTTGCTCAGCTTAAAGTAGGGGAAGAGGTTGAATGCCATAAACATGAAGGCGAATGCGAGTATTACTACATTATTTCTGGGATAGGGATTTATGATGATAACGGAAATGTTATGGAGGTTCAACCAGGCACGGTTACATATACGCCGTCAGGCTCAAGTCACGGTATCAAAAATACCGGTGATGAGGTATTAGAGTTTATTGCTTTGATTATAAAAGATTAAACACAAATAAAAGCACAAAGGGAAGGTTTAGAGGGTTTGTATCTAAACCTTATGTGTCGCAATCACAAAAAAGTTTGAACTCTATACTATACAATCTTTATAAAAAGGATATATATATTATGCAACTAATTAATATGTTTCACGACCAAATTGAAGATGCCGTAAAAAGAAAAGTTCCGTTCATAATCCCTATAGGCACTATCGAATACCACGCACATCACGCTTCCTGCGGAACAGATACCATGGTAGTAAACGGTTGTCTTCTTCGTGAACTTGAAGAAGAAAAAGAGTAGTGATTTGTCCGCCCATCTGGTACGGTGTTGCGTCATATGCTGTGTGTGAGCCAAAACCTGACCATGTACATGTTGACGAAGATACATACGCACAATATTTATACTGCATTCTTAAATCAATGATTGCCGGCGGTATAAAAAACATCTATCTCGTTCCTCATCATCAAACAGAAGGCGCAGGCCTTATGCCTATGACTATTGCATGTCATAAAGCGGCAAAAAAAGTTACAATGGAATATATGGAAGAAACCCTCGGCAGAGGCTGGTGGGGCAGCGATTCTTATGCTAGTTATTATGAAAATCTTGGCGGCGGAGAAGACCCGTTCTCATACATCAAGGTTATTCCGCTCATCGATGCTGATGCGCAAATAAAATGCGGCGGTTTCGACCACGCCGGTAAATGGGAAACCAGTTTAATGATGGGTACTTATCCCGAAAATGTTGATTTGGCACGTTGCGCCCAGAACACCGAATGGTTTGCAGAAAGTGCAAAAGAGACTTCTGAAAAGGTGGGAAAACACATGGTTGAATGCACTCTTGAATGGCTTCGTGACGCTATAAAATAATATAACGCCAAAACATCCATCTATCTTTTATAGGTGGATGTTTTTTGTAAAATATAAATACCTTTACTAAGCACTTAAAAACGTCTAGACACTTTTGGTAGCATTTCAGGGAAAGAAAAAGACATAAAAAAGACACCCTAGTGGGTGTCTTTTTTATGTCACAATATGAACTCATCATTATTAAAAATATGATTTTTTATTGTTTCATGGGTAAACTGACCTGATTTATAAGCCTCTGCAAATAATAAAAGATTTGTAATAGCTAAAGATGTTCCATTAACGCCTTTGTTTCTGCTAATGCGTTCAAGTTGCGATTTGAAATTCCCTATGAAATGGCCCGAAACAAACATAAAATAAAAATCATTTATATCTTCGGGAAAATGTTCCCACCATTTATTAGGATTTATCTTTTCATTTCTTGTTTGATTTTCTCCAATATATCTTTCCATTTCATCAGCCTGTGATATAGGAAGATTATATCCTTTAGAATACGCTTTGGTATCTATAATAACTCCATACTTACACTTATTTACATTTGTATAAATTATACCATCTGGCTTACGACTTCCACCAAGATGCAACCCTTGATAATCGCATTCTTCGGTAAGTAAATCTAATGTTTTCATTTCAAACAGCCGATTTTGTTTGCTGTCATAAGCAAGGTCAATAAGCGCTAAATACTCGTGCGATAAATTTACCATTTTTTCTCTGATTTTTTCCTTTGTTTGTGCCAAATCAGATTTTGCAAGTGTTTGTGGCAACGGAATAATAAAATCATTTATATTGTCATCAAGTAAAAATTTGTCGTTTTTATTCAAGATGTTCATACCTATATTCTGCAATCCTTTTATGTCATCCAAAATAGTTTTTTCGTTTTCATTAAGATTAACAGTTTTAAGATATTTTATAATCTCCAAAACGGAAACGCCATTTTTACTTTCAGACAAATATTTTAAAACAAAGGCACGGCGTGTACGTAAATACTCTCTGTCCGCACCTTTTGTAGAAAACATCTCCCAACAAACATTTTTGGCAATTTTCTTGTGTTTACTTTTACCGTTGGCTTTTCTTAATGCAGTAATACCACTTGCTGTAATTATATATGCTTGTCCTATTGTTTCTTTATATTCTTTCCCTGCAGTTAAAACAGAAACCGTCTTAGGAAGTTTCTCAACAAGACCAAGTTTTTCAAGCCAACTCGCAATCATTCGTGCGTACTTGTCTGACGAGCCTTCCCAGTCGGCTTTCATAATCTTTCTTTCTTTTGAATCCGCATTTGAAAGCGATCTTATAAATGTTTTTTGTGGCATACTTGTAAATCCATCTTCTCCGATAAAACCTAATTGCTGTCCTATTTCAAATTTGGTAAGATGAGTTTCTTCCGTTTCAGAAAGCAAATTTAATATTCTTATAGCCGGAGGATACGCCAAAATAGCATTGATAAGCAATTCCTTTTCTTTTTCAGATAGCGCTTTGCCCGTTTCTCTTGCCTTTGTAAGGTCTAAACCCTTATTAGTTATTTCAAAAGTATCGTCTGTATAATCATATTTAATAAAACCAAAACAATGAGCCCACCGCACAAAATTATCAGCTGGCCAATCTCCTATAAAATCCCGTCCTTGTCCTTTTACAGTTGCTTGTATAATACCGTTACATCTTGACATACTTCTTGGAGTAAAAGAGGTACCTACAAGTTCTGCATACTTAATTTTTAATGGTGTACTTTTCAAAACTTTTATAAAATTATCTCGTCCGTCTCTTTCTTCAACAAGTTTAGGAATAATAGTTTTTATCAAGTCGTTATGCTTTTGTGAATTTTTATCAAACACAGCAACAACATCGCAAAGACTTCGTAAATTACTAGGGTCTTGCACCCACCCAAATGTACGAAAACTTTTGTTATATGTAGGAATTACAGAAATCATATTTTTTGTCAGCAATCAATAGTTTATTATCAAAACCTCTCTGCTTTCTCCTTTCTTTGTATTATAACTAGAATTTGAGTAATTGTAGTTCAAATCAATAATCTTGTATTTTCTTGCCCATTCAAGCAATATATCATTAACTTTCCCTTTATGTTCAATAACATTTGATAAAGCAAACTTAATCCCTCTTTTATCTGCATTATCTAAATAATCATATAGAGCATATTCCTGTTCCGCTTTCCAATCCTTAAAGCCTCTGTTCCCATCATTGTATGTTCCTGTTGCTATAAGATAAGGCGGATCACAATAAATCAAATCTTCATGCGTAAGACTGTCTAATGATATTTGTGTGAAATCTTTACTTAAAAACTCAATATTTGTTTTTTTCAGTTTTGAAACAAATGCAATTAGATTGTGTTTCATATTTTCAGAAAACTGACTTCTATTTCTGCCAAACGGATTATTATACTCTAAATCATTATTAAATCTAAATTGATAATTAAAAGAATAGCAAGTTAAAGTGTATAAGTCTATTGGATTGTGTGTTGCATTATAAAAATCTCTAAATTTTTTAAATCCTTCCTCGTTTTCTTTTGAGAGATTATATTCAGCTATTTTTGTTTTTATTTGATATAATATTTCAGTCAAGTCCGTGTTTTTGAACGCTTCAAACAATTCGATTATTTTTTTGTTTATATCATTACAAACAATTCTGTTTGCTTTTACATTTATAGCAACATTACAGCCACCTGAAAACAAATCAACAAATGTTTCTATATAATTTGGGAAACAGGGCAAAATTTGAGGGAGCAATTTGTATTTTCCACCTATATAATTCATAGGACTTTTTATATATTTTTTAGTGTCAGAAATAATAGCGTTTATTCCGCTTGATGTCCCTATAAAATCAAAAGTAGACTTTTGGGGAGTGTTTTTCTTGATATAGAAAATTTGCTCATATAAACACTCTGTTTGCTTTGTTTTTTTACTCATATACTGTCTATATGGAATCGAATACATTTTATAGGTTTCTTCTATCCCGTGTCTTTTTAATATTCTTTCAATTTCATCAAAAGTCATTAGTCCGTCGGTACTGTAACTCATTACAATATTGCCAAAGTTTGCTTTACTTATTAAATCCTCAAATGCATTAGAAACTTCACTTTTCATACAAAACGGAGATTTTAAATTGTCGTATGGTCTCATTCCTGTTACACCGTGAATTTCAGGATGATCATATTTAGATATTGTTTCAAGCAAATGATAATTAGGTGCATACTGTCGAGTATTATATGGAGGATCTAAATATAAAATATCTCCGCTTAATTCTTCAATCAGTTTGTTTGCGTCCTTGTTATAACTTTTATTATCTCTCTTGTTGTCAACAACATCTAACCGAGCCATTTCCAAATCTTTAAAAGTACGCTTGTCCCAATATTTCAAATAAGCCCCATATGTACCTGTAATGTTTGATACAGACGGAACCCCTTCAATCAGACCTGCAAGTAAATAATAATATTCTAATTCGTTAAGTAAATTTTCATTTTTCCACGCCTCGATAGTGTTTCGGATAAAATCTATTCTTACAGCATTTTTATTTGATAAATACATTCTTTCGCAGTCATCATGCGGAGTATAATTTTTAGTTATAAAATAATTGTCGTCATTATAATTATATAGTTGAATTTGTGTTTCTTCTAAAAATTTAAATGGATCTGTTATGCCTATATTTTTAAGTTTTGAAAATGTAGGTATTTCATTATTTTCAATTGTTGCTTTTTGTATCACATACGAAAAATGTAACACGTCATTTGAGTGTACTTCGTATTTAGGTTTAAAATATCGAGCAACTGCTCCCGTCCCCGAAAAAATATCACAAAACATCGTTTCATTTCCAGTTGCATTCTCCGATATAACCATATCAATATTTTTTAACAAGTTTGCTTTGCTTCCAATAAATCTCACAAACTCACACCTCACATCCCATAACATCCTTGTTTACTATTATATCAACCATTTATTAAGAAGTCAATGCGATTATAAAATTTTATAAAACAATGAAAAAACAAAAAACGGCATACAATACCTATGCCGTTTCAACAAAATCAAATTCCTTTTATTTCTTCTTTCTTACTTCCCAATACAAAACTTATGAAATATCGCGTCAACAACTTCTTCCGAAACGCTAAGACCCACGATTTCACCAAGAGATTCTGCTGCTTCTGTGAGGTCAATAAAGGTGGTGTCAACGCTTATTGATGCCGCTATTGCAGATATAGCATTTTCAAGAGCGCTTTTTGCCTTGAAAAGAGCATCTCTATGACGCGCGTTTGTTATAACAGACGCACCGTCTGACGCGATTTTCCCTGTTTCAAAAAGGTTTTCGACTGCTTTTTTGAGTTCATCTATACCTGTTTTTTCTTTCACGGAAAACTCTATGCATATATCAAATCTGTCTTTTATTTGCTGCTTAAAATCCGCCTTTGCTTTGTCGGTTTTGTTTATAAGAGCGATAACTTTTTTGCCAGAAAGAGAGTTTATTATCTCTTCATCTCTTTTGTCTAGTCCCGATGATGCATCGAGCATAAAAATTATAAGATTTGAGGTTTGAATGTATTCTTCCGAACGGCGTACACCGAGTTTTTCAACCGCATCGTCCGTTTCTCTTATACCTGCGGTGTCGGCAAGTGAAAGTACAACATCGCCAAGTACAACATCTTCTTCGATTGCATCTCTCGTTGTACCCTCAATGTCTGTAACGATTGCTTTTTCCTCGCCTGAGAGAAGATTTAAAAGCGATGATTTGCCAACATTTGGCTTACCCACAATAGCAGTTTTTACACCGCTTTTTAAGACCATTCCCGCAAAGGAAGAGTTATAGAGTTTTTCAACCTCTTTGTGTATCCGTTTGATTTCTGCCAGAAATTCATCATCGCTCATAGGCTCAAGTCCCTCGTCGGGATAGTCTATAAGTACCTGAATATTTGCCATGAGCATTACTATGGCGCCTCTTATTTCGTTAATCTTTTCAGAAAGCGCACCGCCGAGATTGTTTACAGAAATCTGATGCTCGAGATTTGTCTTTGAAGTTATAACATCAATTACAGACTCTGCTTTTGCAAGGTCCATTTTGCCGTTTAAAAACGCCCTCTTTGTAAATTCGCCCCTTGACGCACTCACAGCACCCGCTGAAAGTACCCTTTCAAGCACAAGTTTTGTAACCAAAAGACCTCCGTGGCAGTTAATCTCGACCGTGTCTTCGCCCGTAAAGGTGCGGGGTGCTCTCATAACTGAAACTAACACCTCATCTATTTTTCTTTTGTCCTCTGACAATATATGCCCGAAATGAATGGTATGGCTTGGGACATCACACAGAAGTTTTCCCGACGAAGATTTAAATACCTTGTCCGCGATATTCACTGCGTCTTGCCCTGATATTCTGATTATTGAAATTCCGCCGCTTCCGTAAGGCGTGGAAATAGCGGCTACGGTAGATAAAAGTTCCATAAAAACCTCCCGTATTTTCTCCGATAAAATATCAGCGCAGTATCCAGAAGCGGTACTGCGCTGTGATTATAACAGAATTAGATTATTTTTCGTCCTGTTTTAAAGCGATAACAACTTTTCTGTTGATTCCCTGACCGATGCTGTATGTTGTAACGCTTGGGTGGCCTTGAAGCGCAGAGTGAATAATTCTTCTCTCATAAGCGTTCATAGGCTCGAGTGTTGTGCTTCTTCTTGTTCTCATAACTTTTGATGCAAGTTTGTGAGCAAGGCTCTCTAAAGCATCGTTTCTTTTCTCGCGGTAGTTTTCTGCATCGAGAGAAACTTTTGTAAAGTTTTTGTTTTCTTTATTTACAACAAGACTTGTAAGGTGCTGAAGAGCATCGAGGGTTTCGCCTCTTTTGCCGATTACTATTCCCATATCAGGACCTGTTAGGTTAACTTTCAAAACATCGCCGTCAAAAGATGATTCAACACTTACATCTTCGCCTGTATATTCAAATATTTTTGAAAGGAATTCTTCTGCTACAGAAAAGTTTGCTTCGTTTTTCTTTCCAACTTTTACCAAAGCATCTTTTCCGCCGAGGCCAAGAAAGCCTTTTGAACCTTCTTCAATTACTTCTATAACTGCTTCGTCTTCTGTTATTCCAAGTTCTTCAAGAGCAAGAGAGATTGCTTCTTCTTTTGTTTTTGCACTTTTTTCAATCATCATTACTAGTTCCTCCTGTTTTTCTTTTTGCCGTGAAGTTTAGATTGTTTTTCCAGACGCTGTCCCTCTATGATTTCCAGTTCACCTGAAAATTTTCTGGCATAGTAGCCGTTTAAAAGGAATGTCTGTGCTATGGAGAATACGTTTGACGCAACCCAGTAAACACCCATCGCCATGGGAAGAGTGTAGGTAATCCAGATTGTGAAAAGGGGCATAATTGTTCCCATTGTCTTTGTCATACCCTCTGCATTGTTGGACCCTTGTGTCTTTTTCTGGTCGGGAGAAAGAATTCTCTGAGGTTTTTCTTCCTCTTTCTTCTCAGGTTTATTGGGGTTGAGCCATTGTGTAATTTTAGATGAAAGATATGTTGTTGCACCTGCTAAAGCGGGAATTATAAGTGACGGCCAGTTTGCAAATGACGGTGTCTGTTCAAGCGCAAGGCCTAAAAACTTAAAGTTTATAAGGTTTCCTGCTTTTGCAAGGTTAATCTCTTTCATTAAGCCTGAAACATCAACTGTGTTTCCGACACTCTTTACAAGCGCTTCAATCTCTGATGCACTCATATGGCACATATATGTGAGAGGCTCATAGATTACTCTGTAGAGCGCAAAAAGAATGGGAAGTTGGATTAAAAGCGGAAGACAGCCCCCCGCGGGACTTACGCCATACTTTTTGTAAAGTTTCATTGTTTCCTGACCCAAGAGTTGCTGGTCATTTTTATATTTTTCCTGCAATTTGGTAAGTTGGGGCTGGAGTTTCTGCATTTTTGTCATTGACTTTTGCTGTTTTAAACTAAGGGGCAAAAGAATGAGTTTTACTGCAAGAGTAAATAGAATAAGCGCTCCGCCGTAGTTACCGATCGCCTGATATATCCAGTCTAAGATATAGCCTATCGGGACTTTAATTATATCCATTATGTTTTCCTCCTGTAAACGACCCTACTCTAAGGGGTCGTAACCGCCTCTGTGAAAGGGGTGGCAACGAAGAATCCTTTTTGCCGCCAGAAAACTCCCCTTAAATGCGCCGTACTTTTCTACGGCCTCTCTGGCATACTCTGAGCAGGTCGGTGAAAATCTGCAACAGGATTTTTTATAGGGTGAGATGGCTTTCTGATAAAATAAAATCAGATAAAGGATTACTTTTTTCATCATATAAGGTCTGCCTCTTTAAGACATTTATCAAGGTCGGCACAAATATCCGTAAATTTGGAATATGCCATTTTATGCCTTGCGGCAATAATGATATTATAACCGCCTTTTATTTCACCTCTTCGCACATTAAGGGCTGCGCGAATAAGCCTTTTGAGTCTGTTTCTCACCACTGCACCGCCAAGCGCAGTTGAAACAGTAAGCCCGTACTTACTTTCGGACTGACGATTTTTGTACCAGTAAAAAACTAAAGTACCCGTCACGAGTTTGGCGCCTTTTTTGTAAGCATAGGCAAATTCCCGATTAAGTTTTACTGTGTTTTTCAAACAAAAAACCTCGCCTTCAGGAATTTTTTAACTTTTGCCGTAAATGGCAAAAAAGACCACAATTTTATGTGGTCTTGGTCAACTTAGATTAGGCTGAAAGTACTTTTCTTCCTTTTAATCTTCTGCGAGCGAGAACCTTTCTGCCGTTAGCAGTGCTTATTCTTGCTCTGAAGCCGTGAACCTTGCTTCTGTGTCTAGCGTTGGGCTGATATGTTCTTTTCATATTGCTACACCTCCTCAAAATTGCACTATTATATATTTAAGTGCCGTCATTGCCAGTGTGACCGGCAAATAAAACTATAGATTACAAACCATTTAAGATTATATACCAAGAAATGAGATTTGTCAACTAAAACTTTCTCTTTACATTATTATAATGTCATTTTTTGTTATCTTTTATAAATCACACCTGATGATTTATATTTTTCTCTGCAAAAATGCCCAAGCCTTTGGCGTATCTGCTCTTCGATGTTTTTATGTAAAATTGCTGTTTTTTTACACTTGTCCATACACAATGTCAATATATGTAAAACTTTGTAAAATAGGGGGTTTGAGAGCGCAAAAAGGTGAGTTATCCACCGATTTATTCACTTTATCCACATATTTTGGGGGTTTTTAACCGTTATTTCCATTATTTTTTTGTCATATATTGTCATTTTTATCTGCCGTATTCCACACATAAAGGATAAGCATTTCTTTCCATATCCCAGAAGAAAATTTTGAAATCTTTTCCCTCAAATTCTTTCGCATCGATTTCTTTTGCCTCAAACTCAGAAAGGCTTGTTATATCACTAAGTTTTCTGATTTCGGAAAGGTTTTTGAGATTCGTTTCCCCGTCAGTTTCATAAACCGCTATATACACAGTTCCCGAAACAGCCTCATCTCTGCCGTTTTTAATATAAATTTTATCTTTTGTTTTCTCAAAATATATTCCGTTTTTGAGCGTCGATGAATTGAAAGCCTTATCGTACACTGTAAATTCAAGTTCTGTAAGTCCTGTTACATCAAATTCCAATGTCCCCTCTTTTTTGTCGAGTTCTTTTGTGATGAGACCGTATTGCGAATCTGCTTTTTTGCCCCTTACCGTTACCGTTGTTACAAGCGTATCATCTTTTGCGCTGACCGTAACCGAATTGCCGTTTGGACTGACGCTGAACTCGGGCGCAAAAGAATCTTGTATAATATCAAATTCAATCTGTTGTACGCCAAAATTGCTCTCTGATGCAATATCGCCTTTGAGAGTGAGTGATAGTTTAAGTTTTTCCGAAACGGAAATGTCGCCAAGAGTTGAAAGAGGAAGCAAAAACTCTTCGTTTTTCATAGCAAAGCGTGTTTGACCGACTGTTTTTTCTCCCGATGTAAGTTCCATAAAAGAGTTTCTGTCAGGCTTTGTTACAAGATAGGCAGTAGCGCTTTTGGTGCTGTCTGAAAGTGCACCGGAAAGATAAAACGCATATCCTGAATCCGTTTTTTCGGGGAAGCAGTAAGAGTAACTGCCGTCGTTTTCCATAGCAAAAAGGTATGTTGATGATAAAAGATTTGCATCATTTATCACTTTCTGCGATGCCCAGTCTCCACGAAACGCAGTAAATGCAATACCTATGTTTGCGCTGTTGTCTGCGCCCGAAAGGGTGATTTTTCCGTCAACAAAAAATCCGTTGACAAAAGCATCTGTGCACTGTGAAAGTTCGTTTTCGCTAAGCGTGATTTTTACACTTATCTCTTTTTCTTCTTTCGCCGAAAGAGTGAAAGAACCTGCACTTTGCACCTCGTTTGAAAGCGCCTTTCTTCCGTAATAGCCGTATTTTCCCGTTTGTTCATAAAACATATAGCCGTCACAGGAAGTGTCTGCCGAAATACCGTTAAACTCTATCGGCATATCTGAATAGTTTTTAACTTTAAAATTAACTGTAAATTCGTTGCCTGAAAACTCGCCAACTATTGCAGAGGGAAATCTCAAATCTTTTCCAAAGGCAACCGCATCAGCCTTAAGCGCTCTGTCTATTCTTACAAGTCCCGAACCGACCTGGCGGACAGATGAAAGTGCACCGTTTTCTTCATATACCGTGTCTGTTGTAGATGCCAGAAGCGCTCTTACAAGACACTGTCTTTCAGATGGGGAAAGATGCGGAAAGTCTTTTTCGCATCTTTCATTCAAAAGGCTTACCGCTCCCGTAACAAAAGGCGTAGCCATTGATGTACCCGTCATATTTCCCATATTATTCGGTGCAAGACAAGATATAATGTGTGCACCGGGTGCAGCAAAATCAACTGATGAAGCAAGTGAATCAGACACGCCGAACGATGAAAACTCAGATGCTGTAGGCGATGTGTGGATTTTTTGCACCTTTCTTTTTCCATCAAACTTTATTTTGGTTGCATCTTTTAAAAGACTTTCCCCAGCCGTTTTCGGCATATATAAAACAGGTATCGATGCACCGCTTACCGTGCCTTGTTTTATCTGATTTACATTATTTATAAAAACTACTGCTTTTACACCTTTTGATGCAGCGTATGATACGAGCGACGAAAGATTTATCGTCCCTTGCGCGTCATCGGGAATTTTCACAATTATAACTTTACCCGAAGATGCGTCAATCACAGACTTCACACCGTTTCCTGCATCAACAATATCTGTCAGAGCAGAAAATGCAAGTGTTGCACCCACCGACTCACACGGGTATGTTTTTCCGTTTTCGTCCTGGGCATAATAAAGATGTGCATATTCAGTTTCAACAGCACCCACCTTTAAAACATATGGAAACAACGAGTTGTCTGAAATGCTGTAGTCCGAAACCTCTGAAAGGTATGATGCATCATGCCCTGAATTTCCGCTTGAATATACAACGCTTATTCCTTTTGAAGCAGCATTTTGCACCATGGTTCTTAAAAGCCGGGAAACATCAAGTGAATAATTTTCGCTTATGTAATCTGCACCGACGCTCAAATTTACACTGTCTATGTCAAATTTCACTGCATCGTCAAGTGCCGCCGCAAGTGTTGAAAGAGATGCACCGCCCGATGACGAGAAAATTCCCATAAATATAATTTGTGAATCGGGTGCGACGCCTCTTATCTGACCTGAGTCCTCGGCAGATGTGAAATTTAACACATTACCCGATGCTATTCCCGAAACGTGCTGACCGTGTATGTTTTTGTATTTTATATCTGTAGATAAATAACGGTAATCATATGCAAACGGAACTTTCGGTGTGCGGTAAATACCCAGAGATGACTTTACGCTTCCCAGAGTTCCGTCGTCTATAATTTTTTCAATTTCTTCCTCGGTATATTTCGCATTTGAAACCGCATCTTCACTCATACTGAGGTACGGGTGTGCGGGATTTATATATGAGTCAATTACCGCTATCGCTCTTCCCTTTCCCGTATAGCCAAGGGCGTTTGCCTCAGGTGCGCCGACAAGGTTTCCTGCGTTTAGGTTTGCAAAGCCGTCGCTTTTAACCTCGGAGTCTGATATCATACCCTCGTCAGATGAAACACTCTCTGCTCTGTAGATGATTTCATCTTTTATAACCATCGATACGCCGTCCATCGTTTTTACATCTTCTGCCTCAGACGGTGTAAGACTTATACAAAAGCCTGACAAGAGGTCAGTATATGTGTAGGATAACTCGTCTGTCACATTTTTTGACGAGCGCAGACTCATAGCAGAGGGTCTTTTCGATAAAATTTCTTCCTTTATAGAGTTGTTATACTCTGAAAGAGCGCTTCTGTATTCTTTTTTAAACTCTTCCTCATCACCACCGTAAAACGATACGGTATCAGGCGACAGAAGAGGGTTGACATCTGTTATAACTATGTAGTTTTGTCTTTCTTCAGGCTCTGCAGTGTCAGCAAAAACACCCACAGATGTGAAAGTCACACAAAGACCCAAAACAAAACATATAAGTTTTTTCCCAAACGCTCTTTTCAAAATATACCAACTCCAAGGTTTATAATAAGTTTATTTTCTTATATTTAAAAGTCTTACAATAACAGGGGAAAGAACTGCGTTTGAACCGAGTTCAAAGAGAAAATTCCCGCCCACGAGAACAAATATCATATAATGAAAAACATTTGACCCGTTTGCCCACACTTTAAGAGTGTCCATAAAGAAAATGTTGCAACCGAGAAGAAAAACGAGTGTGTTTACCACAGGGCAAACAATCGCTGCACATACAACCGCAACATAGATGTTTTCTTTTTCAAGTACTTTGTAGACAAGACCTGAACAGATTCCGCAAAGTATACCTTTTAAAAGCACAGTTATAATCGTGCCGAAAACATCAACTGCCAGAAAAGCAGCCGCGTCGCCGTTTAAAAGAACCACCATACCGAAAACAAATCCAAGCCAACCGCCCGAAAAAACTCCGCATTTTGCTGCCCCGATCACAATCGGCACAAGTACAAGCGAGATTGAAAACGGACCGAACTTTACAAACGCACCCATAAACTGAAGCACAATTACAAGTGAGGTAAGAATTGCTGTCAGAGTGAGTTTTCTTACATCTGTGTTTCTTTTTTGTTTTACCATAAAAAATTCCTCCTTGCTGTCGTTCAATTTCTTGATACAACGCATAAAATTTTTATATTAAGTTCTTTTGTTGAACCAAATACCTGTCAGATATTTTTTTCATATATAATTTTAAGACCTTTAAGTACAAGGTTTTCATCAAGTATAATATCATGTTTGCAGTGGCATATTATGGTAGATGCAAGGCCGCCTGTTGCGATAACCTTTAAGTTTTCGCCCATTTCTTCATTAAAGCGGTCAATCATAGCGTCTATCATTGATGCGTTTCCAAACACTACGCCCGAGCGCATACAATCTATAGTATTTTTGCCGATTACGCTCTTTGGCGCCTCCAGGCTTATCTGCGGAAGTTGGGCAGTACCGCCTGAGAGTGCTTTAAGGGCAATATTTACACCGGGGATAATCGATGCACCGATAAATGCACCGCCAGGGTCCATTACCATCATCTTTGTAGCAGTTCCCATATCGATTACTAATGCCGGGCTACCGTATATATGATGCGCTGCAACGCAGCCGCAAATGAGGTCCGCACCAACACTTGCAGGATTATCACAGCGTATGTTTATGCCTGTTTTAACCCCCGGGCCTACCATAAGAGGTTCAATGCCGTATACTAAGCGAAGTGCATTTTTCATAACAGAATTAAGAGGCGGAACAACAGAGGATATAATAGCGCCCTTAACAGATGCTTTATCCACTTCGTGAAGAGCGAGAATGCTCTTTATTTTTGTAGCGTATTCGTCCTCAGTTTTATGTGAATTTGTCGCAATACGGGCAACAAAAGAGATTTCGTCTCCTGAAAATCCGCCTATTACGATATTTGTATTGCCGATATCAACTGCGATAAGCATTTAGGGTCAACTCTTTTCTTTTATTTTTACACCCTTATTTTATACAAAAAACGTCTTGTTGTCAACAATTGCACTCTGTAATTAAATCTTAATATTCCAGAAAAATGTAAAAAGTTGACAAATTAATAAGCAAAGAGTATAATTAACTGGAAAGGAAAGTGACACCAATGGAGCAAAAAAAGGCTATGCTGAAAAACGAAATTTTCACAGTTCCGAATATACTTGTTTTTATTCGGGTTCTTTTGGTGCCCGTTTTTGTTGCCCTTTATATACAAAATGAGTTTTACTGGGCTTTCGGTGTTATGGCAACGGCCTTTCTCACAGACTTTTTAGACGGAAAAATCGCAAGAAAATTCAACTGCATCACAGACCTTGGCAAAACAATAGACCCGATTGCAGATAAAATTTATCAGTTTGCAGTTGCGCTGTGTCTTATAGTTAAATATCCGCTGATTATATCGGTTGCGATCGTTCTTTTTATAAAAGAAATCAGCATGGGCGTTATGGGACTTATCCTGCTTTCTAAGGGCGGAAAAGTTTTCGGCGCAAAATGGTACGGCAAACTCTCAACTGCAGTACTTGACATTTCAATGGTATTTCTGCTTTTAACTCCGCTGTTTTCTCTGAATATAAGTCCAAAGGTTACAGATATCATAATTTATGTATGTAACGCCGTGTTAATTTTCTCGGCAGTAATGTATACAAGGCTTTATATTGGTAAAATAAAAGAGTTAGACTAAAGAAAAAATTTAAAAGCCATAAGATAAACGCTAAAGTTTATCTTATGGCTTTTTTGTGTACATAAAAACTTTTTGGGGAGCAGTTTATTTTAAGTATGCAGTACGCCGAGGGGGCTCCTCGATTTATTGTGTCCCGTTTTAGTGCCATGTATGGCGAGGAAAAATGAGGACAGAATGAATAAAACGAACCTTTGGTTTGCCCGAAGGCGTACAAAGGTACGTCGAGGGGACGTTTAATTCATTATGTTCCATTTTACCGCCATCAAGATGCTTTCATGTCAAGTCTTATTTTATCTGCGATTAAAGCAATAAATTCAGAGTTTGTCGGCTTTCCTTTGCTACCGAGAATTGTGTAGCCGAAGAGTTCATTTAAAACGTCGGGATTTCCTCTGTCCCAGGCAACCTCTATTGCGTGGCGGATTGCTCTTTCTACTCTTGACGGCGTTGTTGAGTAGTGCTTTGCAACGGTGGGATAGAGAAGTTTTGTTATGGAATTTATAGTTTCCATATCTTCAATAACGAGAGTTATTGCATCTCTTATATACTGATAGCCCTTTATGTGAGCGGGTACGCCGAGTTGCTGAATATACATAGTAATGCTTGTTTCAAGGTCAACTCCGTTTTCTTTTTTACCGCTTTTTGCCTGAACAGGTGAAGATGAGTGAAAAAGTTCGGGAATCTTTCTTGACAAATCATCAAAATCAAACGGTTTTGCATAGAAGTATGACGCACCCAGATTCATCGCTTTGGTTATTATATTTTCATATCCCATTGATGAGAATACTATGTATTTCGGCTTTTTAGAAAGGCACGAATTGGAATTTATTTTTGCAATTAAAGCAAGTCCGTCGGTGTAGGGCATAATTATGTCGGTCAGTACCACATCAGGACGGGTTTCGAGTACAAGTTCATATGCCTCCCTGCCGTCTGAGGCTATTGCCACCACCTCTATTTTGTCGTTTCTTGCCAAAGTTGCTCTGAGTTTGGAACAAAACTCTTTGTTATCGTCCGCAATCAGAACCCTGATTTTCGTTTTCAAAATAATCATCTCCTGTTTTTCTTTTTCATTTTCCCTTTTCTGATGCTCAAATCATTATCAGAAATAAAGTGTGTATTGATGATTATAATATTTAAAATAAACCCATACAAGTACTATTTTTCAAAAACGGTCATTTCCCCCTAAACAAGAGGAAATCTCCACATTTTTTGCCTGATTTTGAAGTTTCAACTCACATTTTTCCGTCGGTTTTTGCAAGGCTTGGAATATGAGTCCAAGGGATAAACAAAAGTATGGGGAAATTGGACTTTTTTGGCAAAATAAAACCTCTCAAACTTTTTCGTCTTGAGAGGTTTTTAATTTATTTTGGAATATTTGTGCTTTTAACTGTTTTGGAGAAGATCAAGAAAGGCTTTTGCTCTGTAGAGAATTGCAAACGCTTCTTTTCTTGTTACGGTGTTATCAGGACGGAAAGTTCCGTCTTCATAGCCCGAAATAATTCCTATAACCTTTGCGCATTCTACATCTTTTGCATACCAACTGTCAGATGCCACATCGGAAAACGAATCTCCCTTATTCTCACTTGTCGCTTTCATCGCTCTTACTGCAACTGTTGCAATCTGGGCTCTTGTTACGGTTTCGTCAGCGCCGACGCAACCGTTTTCAAAACCCTTTATAATGCCCTCTCTGAGAGCGGTTGCAATATAGGGAAGTGCCCATTTTTCGATGGCATATTTATCGGGTGATTCAAACTCTGCATCACTTGCAATTTCGAAGTCTTTGATCAAAACTATCATTTTTGAAAGTTCTGCTCTTGTAACAGGGTCATTTGGACGGATAAGACCGTCTGCCCCTGAAATTATACCATCTTTTGAAAGAGCCTCTATTGCTTCATATGCCCAGTCGTCTTTTTCAATGTCTGCAAATACGGGTGCAGAATTGGGATTTGGGCTGATTAAAAGCACATCGTCAGCAAAAACTGTTGGCATAGCACAGACAAGGATTGAAAAAGCCACAATCAAACTTAAAACTTTTTTCATTTTCTTTTCCTCTTTTCTTTATAAGGCGTTTTCAGCCGAGTATATTATAAGTTATAATATCTGTCAAATTCTGCAGGGTGAGGAATCTGTGAAAGGGCGCGTACCTCTTCTCTTTTGGCTTTGATGAAGTTGTCGATGAGTTCTTTGGGGAATACTCCGCCCGCAGTGAGATAATCGTTATCTTTTTCAAGAGCATCAAGTGCTTCATCAAGTGATGTGGGGAGGTGTTTGAGTTTTGCCTTTTCTTCATCGGGAAGATGGAAAAGGTTCATATCATAAGGTCCCCAGCCGTTTTCGTGGGGGTCGATTTTGTTCTTTATACCGTCGATACCTGCCATAAGGATTGCCGCATAGCAGAAATACGGGTTACAGGTAGCGTCGGGGTTACGAAGTTCAACACGTCTGAGTGAAGGCTCTTTTGCATAAGCGGGAATTCTTATAACCGCACTTCTGTTTGATGTTGCATAGCCAACAGTAACAGGTGCTTCAAAACCAGGTACAAGGCGCTTAAAGGAATTTGTGCTCGGGTTTGTGATAGCACAAAGCGATGCAATATGTTTTAAAAGTCCGCCCATAAAGTAGTGCGCCTCTTTTGAAAGGTGTGAATAACCGTTATCATCGGAAAATACCGGCTCACCGTCTTTTAAAAGGAGCATATGAACGTGCATTCCGTTACCCGCCTCGCCCATAACAGGTTTTGGCATAAATGTAGCGGAAAGTCCGTATTTTTTAGCGGTGTTATGAATGATATATTTAATCATCATTGTAGCATCTGCCATTTTTGACATCTGACCGAGTTCGGGTTCAATCTCGAACTGACCTGCCGCACCTACTTCGGGGTGGTGGTAGTTAAGAGCGATACCTGCCTCGTCTATGAGCATACACATTTCGCTTCTTGCTTCGTATGACACGTCAAAAGGTTTTGCAACATGGTAATTTTTCTGCTTTGCAACAATATTGCCTGAACCCTCTGAGCCTGAGTTCCAGTGCGCCTGAACTGCATCGAGAGATACACCCACAGAATTGGGGGCAACATCCCAGTAAACAGAGTCAAAAAGATAGAATTCAAATTCGGGTAAAATAAGCATTGTATCAGCAATACCTGAATCTTTAAGATATTTCTCTGCCGCGAGAACAATATTTCTGGGGTACTGGGGAAGCGGACGGTTTTCGGGAGAGTCTATAATCATAGCATTACCCGTCATTGAAAGAGTGGGGATTTCTGAGAAAGGCTCAATAACTGCGGTTTCGGGGTCGGGGATAAATACCATATCGCTTTTTTCAACAACTGCGTAGCCGTAGTTTGAAGCGTCAAAGCCGATACCGTTTTTGAGTGTTTTTTCAGAAAAGTTTTTTGCAGGAATTGTAACGTGTCTGTACTGACCGTTGATATCCACCATTTTAAAATCTATCATTTTAATGTCATTGTCTTTAATGAGTTTTAAAATGTCTTTTACAGTTTTTTTCATATGCATTCTCCTTTTGTTATATTTCATAATCATATTATACACCCAAATGTCAAAAAAAGACAACCCTTTTTAAAAAAAGAGTTGTCTTTTTAATTTTTCACCTCTGTTTTTCAGGAGTATATTCACTCAATTTCCTCTTGTTTTTTTCGAGTATCTTTTTTTCAAACTTTCTTTTAAATGAAACAAAACTTGTTTCATCTTCGCCAACCGCAGTTACCAAAACACTTTTTAACCCCCAAAGGTTCGCACCTAAAATATCTGTAAAGAGTTGGTCGCCCACAAGTACGGTTTCCGCCTTTTTCACGCCCATCTCACGCATAACCTTTTTAAGATATTTTCCTCTCGGCTTTAAAGCCTCGGCGTAATAAGGTACACAGAGGTCTTTACAGAAACTTTCAACTCTTTCCTTTTTGTTGTTTGAAACTATTGAATAGGAAATTCCCCATTTTTTTAAGTTTTCAAAAATATCCAAAACATTTTGGGGCGGTGTCATTTCTGTGTGGCAAACGAGGGTATTGTCAATATCAAAAATGATGGCTTTTATTGAATTGTTTTCAAAAAAAGTCTTATCCAAATCTTTTGCGTTTTTAACTGTAAAGGTTGGAAGAAGAAGGTTTTTCATAAGTTACTCCTTTGGTTTTTTAAAACATCTATGTATAGATAAATTCTGAACTTTGCTCTTTCTGTTTTTTATAATTTTATCAGGTTTGAGACAAAAAGTTTTGTTTCTCAAAGGCTTCTCCTTGAGGAGAGGCTCCGCTTGTCAAAGCGGTGGTGAGGTGTTAATTTCATTCAGTATATCCTCACAAATACGCTCAAATCTTTGATTAATATCAAGATTGGAATATCTCAATATTTTGATCCCTAAAGAATTTAAAAATTCATCTCGTTTTTTATCGCTTTCAATGCCTTTATCTTCATAGTGTTGTGAACCATCAAGTTCAATCACTATTTTCGATGCAGCAATATAAAAATCAACAATGTAATTACCAATAACCTTTTGTCTGTTGACAGTTACAGATAACGTTTTCAAAAAATCGTACCACAAATGTCTTTCTTCTTTTGTCATATTCTTTCTCAAGGTTTTTGCATTACCGGTTAATTTTGCATTATGTGTTTTATTCATTTCCACCTCATCCGAGTCGCTTCGCAACTCACCTTCCCCTCGAGGGGAAGGCTTTTTTACTTAAACCTCATCCTTTGAAAAGACTGTTTAATCCTGTTGCCGACCAATAAAACGAACAATTAATTATTCATTTGCCATGTTAGTTTCTTTCGCGTCTAACAAAAAAGGCGCCGTCTGGCGCCTGTTTTGACTTTTTAGTTTGAAATTTTATCTGTCCGTTAGTTTAATTCGGGAAGGCAAAACTGCCGATTTTGTTACTTTTGGTTTTGACGGATGTCAAACGATATTATTTGTAGGAACGCTTTCTAGCCGCTTCCGATTTCTTTTTGCGTCTAACGCTGGGTTTTTCGTAGTGTTCTCTTTTTCTGATTTCAGAGAGTACTCCTGCTTTCTGACAAGATCTTTTAAATCTTCTGAGAGCACTGTCCAAAGATTCATTATCTTTAATTCTGATTTCTGCCATTTATAAATTCCCTCCCTCCGCTATTACCGTCATAAAAATTAACGCATAACGGGTTTAGACAAAATTACACTGTAATATTATACACATAAAATATGCGCTTGTCAATAGTTTTCGGACAATCTTTTTTCGCCGTCCGTTTCGCACAGTCAAACCCGGGCATCAACCCGGAGGCCACGCAAGATTTCTTCCTGCAAGAACGTGGAAATGAATATGACCAACGGTCTGTCCGCCGTCAGTTCCGCAGTTATTTACAATGCGGTAGCCGTCTTTGGCAAAGCCCATTTCTTCGGCTAAGGTTTTAACCACTTTGAAGATGTGCGAAATTATATCTGCATTTGCGTCTGTAAGTTCATTTGCAGATTGGATATGCTCTTTCGGCACAACAAGGAAATGCACGGGTGCCTGTGGGTCAATATCGTTAAATGCGTAAACCCTGTCATCTTCATATACTTTAGACGAGGGGATTTCGCTGTTTATTATTTTACAAAACAAACAGTCTGTCATAAGATGTCTTCCTTTCAAATCTTATTTAATCTGTTCTTTTAATACTTCTATTGCTTTTTCAAGTGCTTTTTGAATGCCGGTTGCATCGCTTCCACCCGCCTGAGCACTTTCAGGCTTACCTCCGCCTGAGCCTCCGATAAGAGATGAAATTTCTCTTATAAGATTTCCGCAGTGTGCGCCTTTTTCGACAGCAGATTTCGTTGCAGCACTTATAAGCATTACTTTTTCGCCGACTTTAGTTGCCATTACGCAAACTGCATCTTTGTACTCGTCTTTGAACGCATCGTTCATTTTTCTTACTGTATTTACATCTGCACCGCCAAGTGTACCTGTGAGAACGGTTATGCCGTTTATTTCAACTGCATTTTTGCGGATATCGTCAGCACCGCCTGAAGCAAGGCGTGACTTCATATCTTCAATTTCTTTTGAAAGAGCCTTAACCTCGTTTGTGAGTGCAGAAATTTTTGTTAAAATGTCCAGAGGTGTTGATTTAAGTGCGTTTGCCGCTTTGAGAATAGTTTCTTCTTTTTCATTATAAGAAGAGAGCACGTTAAGACCTGTAATTGCTTCAATTCTTCTTACACCCGCAGCCGCACTTGTTTCTGAAACAATTTTCATAATGCCGATATTTGCAGTGTTTTCAACATGTGTACCGCCACAGAATTCTGTTGAGAAATCGCCCATTTTAACAACTCTTACAATGTCGCCGTATTTTTCGCCGAAAAGTGCCATAGCACCGAGTTTCTTAGCCTCATCAATAGGCATCTGTGCACAGGTAACTTTGAGTGCGTTGTAAATTTCAGTATTTACTATAGTTTCAACTTCTTTAATCTGCTCTTTTGAAAGTGCTTCAAAGTGAGAGAAGTCAAAACGAAGTCTTTCATCATCAACATATGAACCTGCCTGTTGAACATGGTCGCCGAGAACAGTTTTTAGTGCTTTTTGTAAGATGTGAGTTGCAGAGTGGTTTCTCTGAATTGCGCTTCTTCTCTGGCTGTCAACCTCTGTTTTTGCCATATCGCCGACGCTTATCATACCTGACTCGATTTCGCAGATGTGGATAATCTGACCGTCGCCTACCTTTTTGGTGTCGGTAACTTTGAGTGTTGCGCCCTCTGTTTTAATATAACCTTTATCGCCGACCTGACCGCCGCTTTCAGCGTAGAAAGAAGTCCTGTCAAGAACTACAACGCAGTTTGTGTCGTCACTGGACGCCGAATTTGCCATTTCGCCTTTAACGCCGATTGCAACGATTTTGCCCTCTGAGTTAAGAGTTTCATAGCCAACAAATTCTGCTTTTGCAAGGTCTGTTATCTGTTTTTTGAACTCGTCTTTTTCCCAACCTGCATCGTCAGTTTCGCCTCTGCCCTCTCTTGCTTTCTTTTTCTGAAGTTTCATGCATTCTTCATACTCTTCAACATTTACATTCATACTTCTTTCAGAGAGGATTTCTAAGGTAAGGTCAAGCGGGAAACCGAAAGTATCATAGAGTTTGAATGCTTTTTCGCCGCTGAGTTGTACCTCGTCATTTTTCTCTAAGTCTTCAATGTATCCAGCAAGGATTCCAAGACCGTCATTTATAGTTTCATTAAAGCGGATTTCTTCAAGTTCGATAACCTTTTTGATATATGCTTTTTTCTCGACAAGTTCGGGATATGCGTTTTTATTTTCTTCAATAACAGTATCGCAAACTTTGTAGAGGAAAGGCTCGTCCATTCCGAGAAGTTTTCCGTGACGCGCAGCGTGGCGGAGAAGTCTTCTGAGTACATAACCTCTTCCCTCGTTACTAATCTGAACTCCGTCGCCAATCATAAAGGTTGTTGAACGGATATGGTCTGTGATAACACGGAGCGATACATCGCTTTTTTCATCAGCGCCGTATGTAGCACCAGTTATCTCTGAAATTTTGAGCATTATATTTCTTACTGTGTCAACTTCAAAGAGATTGTTCACACCCTGCATAATACACGCAATTCTCTCAAGACCCATACCTGTGTCGATATTGGGGTTTGCAAGGCGGTTATAGTTGCCGTTTTCGTCTTTGTCAAACTGAGTGAACACAAGGTTCCAGAATTCTACAAATCGGTCGCAGTCACAGCCGACTTTGCAATCGGGTTTTCCGCAGCCGTTTTCTTCGCCTCTGTCAAAATATATTTCAGAGCAAGGTCCGCAGGGGCCTGTGCCGATTTCCCAGAAGTTGTCTTCTTTGCCCATTCTTACAATTCTCTCGGGTGCAACGCCGACTTTTTTTGTCCAGATGTCAAAAGCCTCGTCTTCGTCTTTATATATAGTTACCCAGAGTCTGTCCACGGGAAGTTTAAGGTCTTCTGTTACAAACTCCCACGCCCATTTGGTTGCCTCGTGTTTGAAATAGTCGCCGAAAGAAAAGTTTCCGAGCATTTCAAAATAAGTACCGTGTCTTGCAGTTTTACCAACACGCTCAATGTCAGGTGTTCTTATACATTTCTGACAGGTGGTAACTCTTTTTCTGGGAGGTTCGAGTTCTCCCTTGAAATACGGCTTTAAAGGTGCCATACCTGCATTTATCAAAAGCAGACTCTTGTCATTTTCAGGCACAAGGGAAAAAGAGGGTAATCTTAAATGTCCTTTGCTCTCGAAAAATGATAAATATCTTTCTCTGATTTCGTTAAGTCCTAATTTTTGCATCTGTAATCGTCTCCTAACTTTACATATACATATATGCATACACATTAATAATACTATAAAATATGCTCTTGTGTCAACAGTTTAGGGGAATTTTGGCACAAAAAAATACCGAAGACTTCCAAAAGGAAATCTTCGGCTTTTTGAAAATTTTAGTCAATAACTTCAACAGTTTTGTTGTAGAAAGACTTAAGCGCTTTTGTAGCAAGTTCGTGGGAAAGTCTGGTTTCTTCGGGTGTGAAAAGACCGAAAGGAACTTCTTTGCCCTCGTATTCGAGCATAAACGCTGCAATCTGCTGCTGAATAGCGTCGGTGAAACCGAATTCAAAGATAGGACCTGTGATTGTGGGAATCATGGGCTTATAGCCAATGATAATGCGGTTCCAGGACTGTTCTTTGCCCCATGATGATGTATAATGGAAAGCATTTGCATCATCAGATGTGAAACGAGCGGAGCAATCCATACCGTAGATTTCAAAGAACCAGCGGTTTGTTGAACCTGGTGCCATTCTCTTTGTTTCAAATGTAATCGGGATTTCGTCACCGTCTTTATTTCTTGTTGTGCAAAAGATTGTGCAGTTGTCATAGGTGTCGCAAGTAGCCACACCGCCTTTGCCGTCAGGACGCTCTTTAACAATGTTAGAGAAATGCGCTCTTACAGTTTCAGGCTTAAAGCCAAGACGGAAAGGAACATGCTGTGTGTGAATACCGAGGTCGCCAAGACAGCCGTATTCACCGTTGAATTTAACCATTCTCTTCCAGTTGATGGGTTTCTGAGTGTCCATATCACTGCAATGGCAAAATCCGCAGTGCACCTCTAAGACTTTGCCGAATCTTCCTTCGTTATACCAGTTAATCATGGTCTGCATTGCAGGGTAGTAAGGGAACTCACTGCAACATCTTACAAAGGTGTCGGGGTTTTCTTCGAGTGCTTTTAAAATGTTAGCGTTGGCTTTTTGGTCGATACCGAAAGGTTTTTCGCCGAGAAGCGCTTTTCCGCTTTTTATGATATCAATATAGAACTGTTCGTGAAGATTGTGGGGAACTGCACAGTAGATGGCATCGATGTCATCTTTGTCGAGAAGTTCCTTATAATCGGACACAGAGTATTTGATATCGGGGAAGTTTTTCTGGAACCATTCCATTTCTTTGGGAACAACGGAGCAAATTCCAACTATTTCAGGTCTCGGCACATCTTCTGTAAGATGACACCAACGAGCAGCGGCAGAAGCAAATTCTCTTGCCATAAGACCGCAGCCGATAAGACCGAATCTGACTGTTTTCATTAGGGTTTTACCTCCCTTTTATATCAATATCCGAAGTGTTTTTCGGTTTCTGCGATTGCTTCTTCAATGATGTCAAGACCTTTGAGTGCAGCCTCGTCGTCGAGAATCATCGGAGGTGACATACGGAGAATGTGTCCTGACGGTACCCAAGCAAGACCTTTTTCGAATGCTTTCTGGTAAATCATTGTACCTGCTTCTGCGAAAGGTTCTTTTGTTTCTCTGTCTTTAACAATTTCGATAGCCTGGAGACAGCCCATAGCACGAACATCGCCGATGATGGGGTGTGCCTGTTTCATTTCTTCCATTCTCTTAAGCATAATTTCACCAAGGTGAGCACTACGCTCGTTGAGTTTTTCTTCTTCAATAACTTTGATTGATTCAAGAGCAGCGATACAAGCCATGGGGTTACCGCCGTAACTTGAAGATGCAGAGATTTTTTCAATTGCGGGTGCGAGGTCTTTGGAAACTGCAAGTGCAGTAACAGGGAAACCGTTACCAAAGCCTTTACCGAGTGTTGTGATGTCTGCTGTAACATTCCAGTGATCCATAGCAAACCATGAGCCTGTTCTGGCCATACAGTTGAGAACTTCGTCTGCAAAAAGGAGAATTCCTCTGTCATCACAAAGTTTGCGAAGTGCAGGGATAAAGTCATCGGGAGGAATAATTGAACCGCCCCAGCCCTGAATGGGTTCGAGTACGATAGCAGCAACATTTTTACCGCCGTTTGCACACTGGTTGTCAAGCATACCTTCAATCATTCTGATATAAGGTGATGAATCTTTCCAAGCCTCTTCGGGAGTTCTGCCGAAGAAATCGCGGTAGGGGTTCGGTCTTGGAGCAAGCATAAAGCCGGGTGCTCTCATATGTGTGTCGGGGCCTACTACTGCAAGAGAGTTGGCGCCGTATGTTTTACCGTGGAAATCTCTCCAGAAAGAAATGAATTCCTGTTTGCCTGTTGCAGCACGAGCGCAACGAAGACCTGCTTCTACTGCAGTTGTACCTGAATCATAGAACTGGAATCCGCCAAAGCGTCCGCCTGTGATTTCGTGAAGTTTTTCAACAAGTTCCATTTTAACTTTAGTTGTAAAGTCGTGGCAGTTCATAAGTTTTTTAGCCTGAGCCGCTACGCCTTCGCTGATACGGGGGTGGCAGTGGCCGAGACCTGTTACATAGATACCTGATGAGAAATCGAGGTATGTATTACCGTCAACGTCGGTAAGTGTGTAGCCGTAACCTGATTCAAATGTTACGGGGAAAAGTTTAACCTGACTTGAATAACCTTTCATGTATTTCGCACATCTGTCATGGTACTCAACGGATTTGGGTCCGGGAAGTGTGGAAGACACGATGTTTGGAACTTTGGAAAGGTCCATTTTTGCCCAATAATTGCTCATTTTTATAACCTCTTTCCTTATATTTTTTTGCCTGAACTTTAACTTCCAGACATTCGTACAATTATATTATACATAATTTGACTGAAAAATCAAGGGTTTTTTCGTTTTTCTTTTGGTTTTGTTTCGTTTTCTTTCGCATTGATAAAAACACATAGTAATACCATATGTTTTTTATTGAAATTAACAAAAAAACAGTGGTTAGTTTTTAGTGTTTAGTGTTTAACTGTTAGTGTTTAACTGAAAACCTTTCCCACTAACCACTCAAAAAGCCTTCCCCTGCGGGAGGGGAAGGGGGACCGCTTGCGGTGGATGAGGTGGAAATAATAACGATTGCTTTGCAATCTACACCTCACCACCGCCTACGGCGGAGCCTCTCCTCAAGGAGAAGCCTTCCACCAACCACTAAAAAACCTCCCAAATGCCCGTTTGAACACTTGAGAGGTTTCCGCTTTTCAACTAATCACTAATCACTAACCACTACTCACTAACCACTAACCACTAACCACTAACCACTGTCTTTATTCCGCTTTTATTTTCTCCACAAGATGTGCAGGAACTTCTTCGTAGTGGTCTTCTTTGAAAGAGAAATATCCTCTGCCGTTTGTAAGCGCCCTAAGGTCTGTTGCATATTTGTTCATTTCGCTATAGGGCACCAAGGCTTCAATTTCGGTTTCGCCGCCTTCGAGGGGATTCATGCCGAGAATTCTTCCTCTTCTTTTATTGATATCGCCTGTAACATCGCCTGTGTAGTCGTTTCTCACGCATACTTTAAGCATACCGATGGGTTCTAAAAGTACTGGGTTTGCCTGTTCAAGACCTGCTTTGTACGCAATAGATGCGGCGGTTTTAAAAGCCATTTCAGATGAATCTACAGGGTGGTAAGAACCGTCAAGCAGTGTAGCCTTTAAATTTATAACGGGATAGCCTTTGAGTACGCCTTTTTTCATGCTTTCTTTAAGCCCTTTTTCAACTGCGGGGAAGTAGTTTTTGGGAACGCTTCCGCCAAACACTTTTTCTTCAAATATAAGGTCTTCGCTCTCTGTGGGTTCAAATTCAATCCAAACATGACCGTACTGACCGTGTCCGCCCGATTGTTTTTTGTGTTTACCTTCGACTTTTACTTTTTTGCGGATAGTTTCTCTGTAGGCAATTTTGGGGTCTCTGAGTTCAACATCTACACCGAATTTGGAGAGAAGTTTTGAACAGATTACACTCAGGTGTCCTTCGCCAAGACCCGAGATTACAAGTTCGCCCGTTTCTTTGTTTGCAACGAGCGAGAAAGTTTTGTCTTCGTCCATAAGTTTTGAAAGACCCTGACTGATTTTTTCTTCATCGCCTTTTGTTTTAGGTACAATCGCCATTGAAAGCACAGGCTCGGGGAAATCGATAGCATCTAAGATAACAGCGTCTTTGCCATCGCAAAGAGTGTCGCCTGTTTCTGCAAACGCAAGTTTTGCGGCAACGCCGATGTCACCTGCCTCAAGGCAAGATACATCAAACTGTTTTTTGCCTCTTAAAGTAAAGATTTTACCGAGTTTTTCGTTTTCGCCTTTGTTAGCATTGAAAAGTGTCATATCGGGAGTAACTTTTCCTCTTAAAACCTTGAAATATGTCATTTTGCCGACATAGTTGTCAACAACCGTTTTAAATACTTTGATAACCACAGGACCGTCAGATGTGCATTTGATTTCAACTTCTTCGCCTGTTTTTGCATTTTTTGCAATTACGGGTTCTGCTTCGTCAGGCGAGAAGAGATAATCTTTCAAAAGAGACTGAACGTGGGTTATACCGATTCTGAGAGATGTTGAACCGCAGATAACGGGAACAACTATGCCCTGTTTGATACCTGTTTTGATTGCACCTTTGATTTCTTCTTCAGTAAAGTCTTCACCTGCGAAGAATTTTTCCATAAGTTCTTCTGAGCATTCTGCAATCGCTTCATTTAAGATTTCACGGCTTCTCTTTGCAACGTCGAGGTGCTGAGCGGGGATTTCTTCATATGTAGCCTCAGGACCTGTGAACATTTTTGCTTTCATTTTAATAACATCTACAAATCCAATGAAAAAGTCGCCGTCTTTAATAGGGAAAGTAAAGGGAGCGATAGATTTTCCGAAAGTATCATTTAACTGCTCTATAACCTTTACATAGTCTGATTTTACATCATCGAGTTTATTTACGAAAAGAATTTTTCCAAGACCGTATTTTTCAGCCATTTTCCAAGCCTTTTCAGTACCTGCGCTGACGCCTGATTTACCGCTTATGGGGATAATACAGTTTTCGCAAACTTCACATGCTTCAATCTGCTCTCCTACAAAATCGAAAAATCCCGGAGTGTCGAGCACATTTAACTTTGTATCGCCGAAGTCAAAACTCACAAGAGATGTATTAACTGAAATTTTTCTCTTGATTTCTTCGCTATCATAATCGGAAACAGTATTTCCGTCTTCAATTTTACCAAATCTGTCGATTAACTTATTGTTGTAGAGCATTGCTTCAGCAAGTGATGTCTTTCCCGAATTGCCGTGAGAAATAAGACACACGTTTCTGATATTTTTTGTCTGAGCCATAATAATACATCCTCCTTGTGTATAATGTTTTGCTTATTTTGCCTTTAAAAACAAAGACAAAAAGAGTTGTTACTTATATGTTTTCGTGAAATCTTCCTATTTTCCTTTTTTGTTTAGATGCTTTTTATGACAAAATTGCACAAAAAATTCTGTGCAATTTTAACAAACACCCCCAACCAAAGCGTTTTTGCGTCATCTTTTTATATATAATAGAAGAAATTTTTTAAAATTTGTACTTTACAAATCAAAATTTTTGTTGTACTGTTAATATTGTATTTTTCAGGAGGTGGACTATGGGAAGAGATTATCATACTCTTTTGTGGCTGAAAATCCTCACTGACAGCCGTCTTACAAAGTCAAAAATTATAAAAACTTATATTGCCCTCGGCGGTATTGATAATATTTTTAAGCATTCAAGGGAAGATTACGAAAGGCTTTCCTTTTTAAAAGAAGAAGATGTTGACGCTCTTTTAAACGATAGTTTTTCAGAGGCACAAAAAGTTTATGACTATATGCTCTCAGAGGGCATCGGTATGATTTCAATAGATATGCAAGATTATCCCGAGTCTCTTTTAGATATACCCACTCCCCCGCCCGTTCTTTTCTACAGGGGCGACAAAGGGCTTTTAAACGAAAAACATATGGTAAGCATTGTCGGGGCAAGAACGCCCTCCTCTTACGGAAAAGATATAACCGACTCGCTTTCTTCTTCCCTTGCAAAAAGCGGATTTTGTGTGGTGAGCGGAATGGCAGACGGGGTAGACTCAATAGCACACAGAGGAGCACTTTCTGCCTGTGGAAAAACTATAGCAGTTCTTGGCTCAGGCGTTGATGTTATTTACCCGAAAGAAAACTTTGACCTTTACTCTAACCTTTGTAAAAAAGGGCTTGTGATATCTGAGTATCTTCCGAAAACAAGACCCGAAAAATATCATTTCCCCGAAAGGAATAAAATCATAGCCGCACTCTCGGGTGCGACCTGCGTTACCGAGGCAAAAGAAAAAAGCGGGTCTCTCATTACTGCAGACCTGTGTCTTAAATACGGACGCAAACTTTTTGCAGTTCCCGGAAGCATCACATCTTCCCTTTGCAAAGGTACAAATACACTCATTAAAAACGGCGCATCGCCCGTTACAGATGCATCTGATATTGCCGTCTTTTTCGGCAAAGACCTTGCCAGAGAAGAAAAGAAAGAAGAAAACAAAAATCTTTCTCCCGAGCAAAATCTCATTTTAGATGCAATAGAAGAAAAAGCAGTTTCAATAGATGTCATAAAAAGGAAAACAGGGTTTTCGCTCACTGACCTTTCTACGCATCTTCTTTTAATGGAACTCGATGGTTTAATAAAGCAGACAGGCGCAGGGCTTTACGCTCTGGCAAGTAAATAAACGGAGGTCATTATGAAAGAAAAATTAGTTATTGTCGAATCACCGTCAAAGGCTACAACTATCAAAAAATATCTTGGAAAAGGTTATAATGTTGTGGCAAGTATGGGTCATGTAATAGACCTTCCCAAAAGCCAACTTGCAATTGATGTTGAAAACGGCTTTGAACCCCGTTATATCACCATAAGAGGCAAGGGCGACCTTGTGAAACAACTCAAAAAAGATGCAAAGGCGGCATCTAAAGTATATCTCGCAACTGACCCTGACCGTGAGGGTGAGGCTATAAGTTGGCATCTTGCAAATCTTTTAGAGATTGACCCCGATTCAAAATGCCGTATCACATTTAACGAAATCACCAAAAAAGCAGTTACAAATGCTATTAAAGAGCCAAGAGAAATTGACCAGAAACTCGTCGATGCACAACAGGCAAGAAGAGTTCTTGACCGTATCGTTGGTTATAAAATCAGTCCTCTTTTATGGAAAAAAGTTAAAAAAGGTCTTAGCGCAGGAAGAGTTCAGTCGGTTGCGGCAAAACTTATATGCGACAGAGAAAATGAAATCAATGCATTTACCGAGGTTGAATACTGGACAATAGATGCTTCCCTTTTAAAAGGCAAGAAAAAGATTGAGGCAAAATTTTACGGTGAAAACGGAAAGAAAAAAGACCTCTCTTCAAAAGAAGAAGCAGAAAAAATCGTAAATGATGTAACAGGCGAAAAATTTATTGTTAAAGAAGTTAAAAACTTTAAAAAGAAAAAATCTTCGCCCCCGCCCTTTATCACAAGTTCTCTCCAGCAGGAAGCGGGTAGAAAACTCGGCTTTACCACCGCCCGTACAATGCAGGCGGCACAGCAACTCTATGAGGGCATAAACATAAAAGGCAAAGGCCATATCGGTCTTATAACCTATATGAGAACTGACTCTCTGCGTCTTTCAGATGATGCAGTGCTTGAGGCAAGAGAATACATCAAAAACACCTACGGCGAAGATTATCTTCCCGCAAAAGCAAAAGAGTATAAAACAGGTAAAGGTGCGCAGGACGCCCACGAGGCAATCCGCCCCACCTATGCAGATGTAACTCCCGAAAGCATAAAATCATCTCTTTCCCCCGACCAGTTTAAAATTTACAAACTCATTTTTGAGCGTTTTATTGCCTGTCAAATGCCCGATGCCACTTTCAATGTTCTCTCTGCCACAATAAAGGCTGGGAAATATGACTTTAAAGCAAACGGACAGAGCGTAGACTTTGCGGGATTTACCCTTGTATATACCGAAAGCGGAGATTCAGACGAAGAAAAGGTGTCAAAACTTATTCCTCTCGGAGAGGGCGAGGAACTTATAAATAACGGTGTTGCATCAAATCAGCACTTCACTCAGCCCCCGCAGAGATTCACCGAAGCCTCGCTTGTTAAAGCACTTGAAGAAATGGGAATAGGAAGACCTAGTACCTACTCACCCACAATCACCACAATCATTAACAGGGGCTATGTTGTAAGAAACAAGAAAAACCTTGTGCCGACAGAACTGGGAATGGTTGTAACCTCTCTTATGAGTGAGCATTTTGAAAATATTGTAGATGTAAAATTCACTGCAAATATGGAAGAAAATCTTGATAAGATTGAAGACGGCAAAAAAGAGTGGAGAGGAATTATTTCAGATTTCTACACCCCTTTTATGGAAACCGTTGAACAGGCAGAAGAAAAAATCGGCGATATTGAAATAAAAGACGAAGTTTCAGATGTCGTATGCGATAAATGCGGTGCTCTTATGGTCTACAAGCACGGAAGATTCGGACGCTTTCTCGCCTGTCCGTCATTCCCGAAATGCCGTAACACCAAGGCGATTGTTAAAGAAATCGGCATCAAATGTCCAAAATGCGGTAAAGACGTTATTGAAAAAAAATCAAAACGCGGAAAAATATTTTTCGGTTGCACAGGCTATCCCGAATGCGATTTTACATCGTGGGACAGACCGACAAACGAAAAATGCCCCGTATGCGGAGGAATAATGTACGAAAAACTTACAAGGGGCAACAAAAAATACTGCCCCGTTTGCGCAGAAAACAAATAATAAAAAGGGGATTTTTTCCCTTTTATCTTTTTAAAGGAGTCATTTATGAACACGGAAACGGTAAATGTAATAGGCGCAGGTCTTGCGG
>JAZQDA010000184.1:0-19830 GCA_045546535.1 Clostridia bacterium
GCACTTTTGGGTGCTGTCGGACATATGCCCGACTACAAAATAAGATTAAACGCTGCAGGTTGGCTTGAAAAAGAGGTTCTTACAACATCTGACCTTGTTGAAATTGATGAGGCAATTGATGCACAGTATGCCAACGAGTCTTTTGAGGAGGTGCTTTAAATGAAAAAGAGGAAGAATACGAAAAAATCCTCGAAAGTGAGGTGGAATAATTGTCGAGCATATTAAAGATAAGAGATAAAGACGGGAAATTTATAGGCGTAAATGCAATAAAAGGTGCTGACGGCAAAAGCGCATATGAACAAGCCGTAGACGGTGGGTTTGTTGGAACCGAAAGCGAATTTATAGAGGCTATGACTAAAAATGCGGGACATGGTTCATATGAAATTTCGCAAGACCTTAACATTGACATAATGTCAGGCAACAACAAGATAAAAATAAGTGCATACAATAGTGAAACTCTAAACACACCATACACAGAGAAGCAGACCGAATTTTCGCACGGAATGGTAATAACCAATGCTCATAGTTCACAATACGCCACGCAGTTGTGTTTGCCGTCGGGAGATAGCCACATTTATTTGAGAGTATTAGACAATGGAAAAATTCGATACTGGGCGCCCGTGCCTAATAATAGCGACTTTAAAGAATTAGAAGGGTCGGTTGACCAACACTCGATCGACTTAAATTATATGTGGGAAGAACTTGATCTTTGTTACCGACTGATGTCGAGGATAGAAACAGGTGCATATTTTGGCACAGGCAATTCTGGTGTCGATAATAAGAACAGACTGACTTTTGCCGATAAACCCAAAATGGTTGTCTTTTCGGAGGGTGTCATATTCATTTATGGTGATGATACTACCTGGAGTAAAACGACACGGATTGGAATCGATAAAATTTATTGGGTGCTTGGACACGATTTAACTACGCTCTGGAACGAGAACGGTGTTGAATGGTATATTGACGATTTTAATAATGCATTAACTGACACTGAAAAAGCAGCACTCCAACTCAATAGTAGCAAAACATATCACTATGTCGCGGTCTTCTAAAAGGGGGTATTAAAGGTGAGAATTATTGAAATTAACGCTCTTGACAATGGAGCACATAGAAATCAAAGGGGCAACTTTAAAGTCGTGCCTGACGGCTATGCGGTTATTCCTGAGGATATGGAAACACCGAATTTCCCTTTTGGTGAGATTGAAACCAAAGATGAAGATGTAATTGAGGTTGAAACAATAGACGGCGAAGAGGTTGAAAAGGTAATAGGAACACGAAAGGTTGTTACAACTTGGGTTGCGGGTACAATTCCCGAAGTTAAAGAAGAAAATTTCGCGCCGACAGAAACAGAAAAACTAAGAGCCGACATTGACTATATCGCTATTATGACGGGGGTTGAATTATAATATGACAGTTTTTGAAATGGCAAATAAATATTATCCGCTTCTGTGGAGTGAGAAACGTATTGAAACACTATATAAGGCGGGGAAACTGACGGAAGAAGAATACAAGGCAATCGTGGGGGTGAAAGAAGATGACAACTGAAGAAATCGCAGTAAAATTTGAAGACCACGAACACGAAATAAAAAGCCTTAAACACCGAGTAAACAAGTGTGAAGAACAACAGAAAACTCTCCAGAAGTTAGTTAATTCCGTTGATGTTTTGGCCGTAAATATGAAACATATGGCGGACGAACAGAAAAGACAATGCGAACACATTGAGAAACTCGAAAAAGAGCCTGTAGAAGATTATAAACACTACAAAAGACTTGTTGTCGGTTGTGTGATTACAACAATTCTAGGAGCAATACTCGGTGCTGTGTTGGCCACCGTTTTATAAACCGAAAGAAAGGAAGATAAGAAATGAAAGAGAGATTTGCAAAACTGATTGATGTTAAAAGCATCGTAACTTTAATTATGACATTTGCAATGGTTTTGATGCTTACAGGCGTATTTACACCTGCTACGGAAGTATTTGGTTTGTTTGCTTCTGTATATGGTGCGGTTATAACTTATTTCTTCACAAAAAAGAAAGATAACACGGAGGTGTGAGCATATGAAAATTATCGCATTAGACGCAGGACACGGATTACATACTGCAGGTAAAGAAATCACCTTAAAAGGCTATGAAAAAACAAAAGAATGGTATCTCAATGACAGAATATCTGACAGAATTGAGAAACTTTTGGCGGATTATGATTGCAAGGTGGTGCGTGTTGGAGACACAACGGGCAAAAATGACATTAGCCTTGCACAGAGAGTTAAGACTGCAAACAATGTAGGGGCAACAGTTTATGTGTCAGTTCACCATAACGCAGGTATTAACGGCGGTAGCGGTGGCGGAACGGTTGTTTATTACTATTCAGGAAGTCCCGCAAGGAAAGAACAGGCACAAAAACTCTATGATTCTATCGTTGCAAAGACAAAACTCATAGGCAACAGATGTCAAAAAGTCATTAAGTACGGCTTTTATGTAATCAAGTACACAAATATGGACGCATTTCTGATTGAAAATGGCTTTATGGATAGTACAACAGATGTTCCCATTATTCTTTCGCCTGAACACGCAGAAAAGACCGCACAGGGCATTTTAGATTTTTTGGTAAAAGAATACTCGCTCAAAAAGAAAGTATCAGAAAAAGGCAATTTTTTCACTCTCAAAGAGGATTGCGATTTACTTGCATCACAAGGAATTATAAACAGTCCTGAGTATTGGTCGAAAGGCGAGGGATATTCGGCAGAAAATACAATGCTCCTGATTAAAAAGTTTGCATCTTATGTAAGGGGGGATTGAGTTGACGCCAAACAAAGTAATAGAAAGTGTTGACGGCATAAGACCGAACTCATACGGCGAAGAAATTAAGTTGAGATGGATAAGTGATTTGGACGGTATGGTTAAAAGGTTGGTGCATCAGGAAGAAGATGTTACTCCGTATGTTTACCCCGATGATATGGATAAAGAATTGCTTATACCTTTTCCTTTTGACAACATATACGGCTTATATCTTGAATCAATGATAGATTTCTACAACCGAGAGTACGGGAACTATAATAACTCCGCTATGATGTTTGAGGGCAGGTTTAGCGAGTACAAAAAGTGGTACATCAGAAAGCATAAAGCGAGGGGGTGAGCATATGCTATTACCTTTTCTTTCAGAAGTACAAAACCCATCGAAAAAATATACCGTTTTATTTCGCGGTCTGAACTATGGCGAGGGAACGCAAGACGGCGAATTTGCTGAAACCTACAATCTTTCTACAGACCAATATCCCTGCATAACCCAAAGGGCAAAAAGAGTAGATGCGGGGCGTTTTGAAAGTCCTACGACTATTCACGCAAAAGGGAAAATGCTTGTTATAGACGGGACAAAGGTTTTTTATGGCGAAAACGAAGTAGGAACAGTAACGGAGGGCAAGAAACAGACCGCAACAATCGGCAATTATATTGTTATCTTCCCTGACAAAAAGTATTACAAAGTGCCGACAGAAGATGACCAAGACGGCGAGTTCGGGGATATGGAAGAAACCTACACGGAAACAGGGCTTAAGTTTACTGCGTCTGCCATTACAACAGAAAATGGTAATTTTACTGAAACTAACTTAAAAAAGGGCGACAATGTAAAGATAAGAGGTTGCAATGAGGGTAGCAACAACAAAGAACTTATCATAAAGGAAGTTGCCGAAAAAACTCTCACCTTTGACGATAACTCTTTTACGGAATGTACCGAAAGCGGAACAGTAACCGTAACAAGAGAGGTCCCGCCCCTTGATTTTGTTTGCGAGAACAACTATCGGCTTTGGGGAACTCACGGAAACACTATTTATGCAAGTGCATTTTCCGACCCGCTCAATTTTAAATCGTTTGAGGGATTGGCGGGAGACAGTTACAACATTGATGTAGGTAGTGAGGGCGAGTTCACGGGGTGTATCCCTTATTCTTCCCATATTTGTTTCTTCAAAGAGAACACTCTTCACAAGTTATACGGCACAAAACCGAGTAATTTTCAGGTAACAACGGCTAATGTGTACGGAGTGCAGAGCGGTAGCGAAAGAAGTATGCAAATTGTAAATGAGCAACTTTTGTATAAAGGTGTCGGCGGTGTGTATGCCTATACGGGAGGTGTTCCCGAACTAATAAGTGAAAAGTTTGGAAACAATCTGTATTCTGATGCAGTCGCTTGTTGCGATGGTGAGAAATACTATATCTCAATGAGACAGGACGAAAAATGGAATTTCTTTGCTTATGATGTGATAAAAAACATATGGCTTCGTGAAGATGATACACAAGCGGTAGATATGGTGTTTTATGACGGTAAAGTCCACTACATTGACAGTAACGGTGGTTTATATTACATCGACAAATCGGCGGACCGTTCAGATATTGAATGGGGAGCAACATTCTGCACAATGCACGAGACTATGAATGAGCGTAAGGGATATTCCAAATTTCACTTGCGTATGGACTTGTCTGCAGGTGCGTGGTTAGCGGTGGATATAAAAACGGACAATGACCTGCAATGGAAACAAGTCTACACAACGCACAACGAAAAGGCAAAGACAGTAAGCATACCGATATTGCCCACAAGGTGCGACAGTGTCGATATTCGTCTGCGAGGTAAAGGTAAATGCACGGTTAAAGCCTTTATCAGAGAGTTTACAGTTGGGAGTGATGTTTAATGCCGATATTTACTCAATCGTTGCAAAAGATTGACGGGAACAATCCGCAAGATGCCATAAAGAAAATGGCTAATCACATAAAGTATATACAAGAACAGTTGGAATACACTCTGTTAAACCTTGACAGTAGAAACATAACCGAGATTGACACGGACAAAACAGTTATAAGCGACTCAACGGGTAACACAAGCATTGGTTCATTTATACAGTTATCAGGACCAAACGGAGAAAGTTTCATAGCAGGGAAAAACTCCAAAGGCAACTTTGAATTTGCGGTCAAGGGTGCAGACGGGACGGCAATGTATTTAGATAGTCTAGGAATATTAAACATAACAAAAAACACCAACCTCACCATAGACGGCGGGGAATGGTAAAGGGGGAATAAACAAATGGCATATGTTATAGGCTCAAAAAACGGGCAAAACATAGCAAAGACATTGACAGAAGGTAAAAGTTGGACAAATCCAACTGATGGTTCTATTTGGACAAAGGAAAAAGACGGCTCTGTTACAGTAACTCATAACGGACAGACAACTACAAACGCATATAAGCCGACATCAAACTCCACAGGCGGTAGTTCGGGCGGTGGAACATCAAACAAAAATACCAATTCGCAGTACACAAACATTTATGGCAATGTGGATTTGGGTACACTCGGACAGAATTATATGAAATCAGGAGCGGATTGGCGAACAGTAAAAGACATATATGATGCAAGACGAGAAAAGGCTATGTCTTCGCCCGAATTAAATCAGTTCGCAGACGATGATATACAAAAGGCGTTATATGATTACTATATGAAAGGTATGAAAGCCGAAAACCGACCAAAAGAGAATGAGTATTACGATGCATACGAAGATGTAGTGAAGAACAGACCAAACGATTATAATGCTAAATATGACCCGCAGATTGACGCGTTGCTCAATGAAATACTTAACCGTGAGGACTTTTCCTATGATGCGATGAATGACCCTTTATATCAGCAGTATGCCGAAATGTATCGCCGTGAGGGTGATAGGGCGATGAAAGAAACTTTGGCAGAAGCGGCGGCAAGTGCGGGGGGTATGAACTCTTATGCAATTACTGCGGCACAACAGGCGGCAAACAGATACGCTTCTCAACTCAATGACAAAATACCCGAATTGTATCAACTCGCATACGATATGTATTTGGCGGACAAAGAAAGCAAGGTACAGGATTTAGGCATCTTGCAGAGTATGGACGCTACACAGTACAACCGCTACAGAGATACTATGAGCGACTGGAAAGATGACCGACAGTTTGCATACGGTATGTACCAGGACGCAGTTCAGCAGGGTAATTGGCAGACCACTTTTGATTATAACTCTATGGTAGATGACCGTAATTTCAATTTTGAAAATTTTTGGGCGAATAAAGAGTTTAATGCTCAACAGGAACTTAACGACTACAACAAGTCCACATATGAGAAAGAACAGGCAAAAGCAGATGTTTGGAAGTATATCGAAATGGGTATTACCTCGATTAGTCCCGACCTTATTTCAAAAGCGGATATGACACAAGAAGAGGTTAATCTTGCAGTTGCGGCGGTACAGGCAGAGAAGAACAAAAAAACAACCAAAACTGAACCTCCTTATGGTGGCGACACGATTGTCAACCCGATAAGTGAAGAAATGACCACTGCGATGAGCAACTATAAACCCATCGATGAAACTTGCAAAGAGTTGCTTATGACAGAAGGCAAACAAGAAGTTCTTGAATTTTTGAAAGAACGGTTTGAAGCAGGGGAAATAGACACAAACTCATACAACACTTTACGCAACAAATATGCTGGTTAAGGAGTGATTGATTTATGGTAAGCCAAAAATCTAAATATGACGAGTTGATGAAAAAATATGGCGTAAAAAGGGCAACAACTTTTACCAACAACGGGAAGCAGAGTATATCTGCTTCCCCGAGCAGTAACAAAGGAAACTCTGTATCACCAAACAACAGTTCGGGTGGAAATTCGAAATATGACGAGCTGATGAAAAAACACGGAGTAAAGAGAAACTACAACTCCACATCATTTTGGAGAAAGGGTGGGCTTGAAAAAGCCATTGGTTTTGATACAAGCGAAACACCAAAAACCACAGTGAGCAACAGCAAACCGCTTGAAATACTTGCTTTGGAGTTAGAAGTAGAAAACGAAAAAAGCAAAACAACAGACGAGTATTACGAGAAACGCTATCAGGAAGAGTTTGAGCGTATTAAAAGCGAACATCCAAACGACTACGCTTACCCCGCAGGAGCACACGCATCGGGTATTGTACTTGATGAAATGAAAACAGCAAAGGCAAAAATCAGGGAACTGGAAAAACAGATTAAAGAGTTTACAACCATTTACGAAAATACATCAGGGATTTTATCAAAACCCGACTTTGAACAAAACTCTAAATACTCTCCGATTACGCCTAAAACTGACGAAGAATTAAAGGCGGCGGGCTACAAACAAGCTCAAAGCGGGGAGTGGTACAAGCAAGAAAACTTCCTCTCTCCTACAGAATGGTACGCGGGTGAAGACAGCGATCTTTACACATACATCAATGACGAGAGCAAAAGGCAAGCCATAGAGGCTGCACAAACGACAAACTCATCAAAGGCAAACCCTGGCGGCTCTGTCACTATAGGCATAAGCACATATGATGAATTTGGGTACGACACATTGTACGAAGATGAAATTGGTGTTTTCAACTATTTGTATCACCAAGACCGAAAGAACGGGACAAACACAGCTGAAGAGTTTATAGAAAAAATGTCTCCCATACTACAGAAAAGGAAGATGGCTAAAGATGCAGAGTATTATGCCGAACTCGGGAAAGAATCTCCCGTTTTTATGTCGTTGCTTTCGTTGAGTACAAACTTACAAAATGCCGCTATGTTTCCTGTGAAAACCACAGCGGTGGCAACAGGGACTTATGACGATACGCCACTTCTTGATAAGTACGGAAACCAAACACGAGCCATACGAGGTGGCGTGTCCGAAGATATGGGATATTGGGGGAAGATGTTTTATAATGGTGGTATGTCGATTGCGGATATGGGTGTAGCGTTGGCGGCAGGAGGAGGCAACCCGACTATTACTCAAGCAATTATGTCATCATCGGCAGGATCTTCAGCAATATCAGAAGCGAAAAATAATGGTGCAAGTGACACCAAAGCACTTATACTCGGTATTGGTTCCGCTGCAATCGAGTGGGCAACAGAGAAATGGAGCGTGGAAGCAATTCTTGCAGACCCAAAAACAATAAAAGGCTTTATCCTTGCAAACACCGTAACCGAATCAACAGAAGAAGGTGCATCCAATGTTTTAAACTTGGGTTTAGACACCATAGTAAGTGTTGTACTTGGCGAGAGGAACGAAATACAGCAAAGAATTGATTACCTTGTGGCATATGAAGGTAAAACGGCAGAAGAGGCTTTGCAAATTGCTGTTAATGAAAAGGCACAAAGTCTTGGCGAAGATGTGTTTGTAGGCGGACTGACAGGCTTTGGTTTGTCGGGAGCAAAAAGCGGATATATCGGCGTGAATAACGCCATAAAAAACAGAGGTGTTATAAGCACTTATATTGAAGATGGGAAATCCTTAGATGCTCTTATCGAAGAGGGCAAGGCAAGCGGAGAGGGTAGCAAGCCTTTTAGCCTTGCAGTAGAAGTTGAGCAGGCAAAAGCAAATGGCACTTTAAAGAGAGGGCAAATAAAAAACCTCATCAAAGCCAATGATGCACAGATTAATGCTGAGGCAAGCAAAATCCTTTCGCTTTCAGCCGAAAACAATACAGGCGATACAACACCTGCCCAAGCACAAAAACCTCTTAAAACCGAATTTGAGACGGTAAACGAGAAAGCAGTTGAAGCGGCATTTGAAGCGGGCAAAGCGAATGTGCCGAGAAATTTGATTAACCTTGCAACCGTTGAACAAGAGGAAGCCTACAACAGAGGAAGAATTGAGCATATTAAGAATATGAAACCCGAATCGGCAACGGCTGAAGATGTTTCAGGCAGAATGAACACCTTGTTGGGCGATGGCGAGAGAACTGTGGGTGTAGCAGACGGACAGGCGTTTGTTACCAATGGCACGGATATTTTTACGAGTCCTTTGAGTCGAAGCGTTTTCATCCCTGTCACCGATGTGGAAACGGCAAAATCTGATTATGGTGCAACCGAATCAAACAAGACGAGTGAAAACATTGACAAAATACTTGCATCTGATTTCGCTCCGGTTCGAAAGGATTTCGTTGATGGCAATCTTAAAGGTGTTGGAGAAGTTCGAGTTTATACGGATAAAAACGGCAGAGACATTGCTCTCGAAAAAAATGTAGCCGAATATTTTGAGGGCTATAACTTGGAGGCCACATTCAGAGGCGGTAAACCTTATGCGATTAAGGCTACAGACAGCGACGGAAACATTGCAGGTGTGGCTATGGCTATCTGGACGGATACAAGCGGACAGAAATATAATATAACCGATGCAAAAACTGTTGGAAAATCAAATGTTCCGTACAATGTAATGGCAAATGATAATCCGCTGTTGCAGGAACGCCAAGCGAGAGAGGCATACATCGAGAAAACGATGGGATATGGTCGATATGGCGTGCAAGCATTTGCAAACATTATGGAGACCGTGTCTGAAAGCGAAGCCCCCGCTATAGCGAAATCATTCCAGGCGGCATACGAGGCAGGTCTTACAAATATGGACAGAGCAAGAGTCGAGCTTCCGTCAGCCGTTCACAACATTGCATTCAATGCAGGTAAGCAAGACTTTATTATGGAGAGTGCGAGCAAAAAGGAAAACCTCAAGAATGTCAGGTCTCACGGAGACAAGGCAGGTCTTGACCCGACAAATGTACCTTCCAAAGTGTCGAATCAAGCTAAAGATATTGCCGACAGGCTTTGTAAAGAGCTTGGTGTTGTAGCTCAGATGGTGGGCAAAAGCGACGAGTTCAATGCGGATATTTCAAAGAATGTGGGCGTTGTGCGAATAGCAAGTGATTTTACCGTTGATGAAAGTCTCGGAGAAGATTCCACATCTTTAAGCTTTTTGAAACACGTCTTTCACGAGGTTGCCGACCACAGAGCTGAAGAACTTGCACCTGCAGAGTATGCCGAGTTCAAGAGAGAGATGTACAATTACTTGAACTCGGGACACGGTGTCAGCGAAGCCAAAGCCAAGAGAAAGGCATACGGTGAAAAAGGAGTAGACATCTCACTTTCGGAAGCAATGAGCGAGGTTACAGCGAACTCCATACTTGAGCTTTATGACAATGATCTCGATTTGCTTCAGCAAGGCTTGAATCGTGTATTAAACGGCACAAACGCAAAAGCAAAAAAAGGTGCTAATGTATTTAAACAAGCACTCGACTATGTTATTGCGAAGTTCAACAAGCTCCTTGAAACGCTCGGCTTAAAAGCAAAACAGACTTACAAACCACTCTCGGATGACATTCTCCGAATTCGTGATGTGTTTGAGAATACTCTCGGTGCGGCAATTGCGAAGAATAAGGAGATTGCGAAAACGGGTCGAAAAATTTCTTCTAAAAATCTTGAAATTAAGACAAATGAGGTATATAATAAAAATATAAGGCATTCGTTGAAGTGGCACACCGATTTGACTAAAACGCAGATTAAAGAGGTAGTGAAAAGGCTTCGTCAGATTGGTAGTTCTGAAGCAACAAGAATTACCGATACTGCCAACTGGTATAAAGGCAGACTTAACGGACAAGATTTGTTTGTTATATACAGTACGGTGTATTCTAATGAGCCTACCATTTTGTATGAAAGAAAAGGTGTAGAAGGCAAGAAAGAATTAGATATCTTATTAGAACAATTGGAGGAGATTGAAAATGGCAGAAGTATTGTCGAAGTATCGAAGGACATTAACACGCTACTTAGCGGCGATTGGTTGCAAGAAAAGCACAATTTGGCAAATAACAATGCTGGACTTGGAAGAAGAAGAAGCAATACTGGATATGCTTCAATTCTGCAAGGAAAATCATCCGAATTTATCGGAAGCCAGGCTTTTAGAAATGTCGTCAAAAATCTCTTCGACATACAAGAAGAAACAGAACGATTAAACGAAGATAAAACCCATTCCCTAAAAAGCGGACTGTCAGACACCGAAATCCGCAATGCTATTGCCAACAACAAATTATCCAAGTAAGCAATTATAAACCTGCCACTTGGGTTAAGAAAGCAGATGAATTTGGTGCTAATAACGAAAGTTATCTCTCCTTTAGAGCAGAGGTTGGTAATACCAAAAGCGAAAACGGGAATGAGATTTCCAAGCAGGAGGTTGTAGACATAATAATTGATATGGCACAAAATGATTCGGAAGCGTGGAAAATGTATTTGTCAATGTATGATAGTGATAGAGATGTGTACGCATACAACAATGGTATTCGGGGCGAGGATTATATGAATTTTCTTGTTTTACTTGATAAATATGACAAACCTACAAAGTCGGGCAAGTATGGAACATATACTCAGGAAGAAGCATATAACGCCATTAAAAATCTCAAAGGATTATCACGTCAAGAAAAAGCAGTTTTGTGGCAGAGTGTTAACTCAAGTTGGAAATCGCAAAGTAATCCGTTTAGATAAGCATAACGAAAAAAGACCTCCAATTAAACGGAGGTCTTTTTACTTCTGACAACGAATTGACAACGAAATATGAGTAAAAATAGGTCAAAAAAAGCAAAATCGCAAAATTATATATAAAACAAAAACCATTGAAACCGCTGTATTTTCAGCAATTTCAAGGGTTTTAAAATTTATCGGAGTGACAGGACTTGAACCTGCGGCCCCTAGACCCCCAGTCTAGTGCGCTACCAGCTGCGCTACACCCCGGTATATAACGCGCCTAAGTGGATTCGAACCACCGGCCTAACGCTTAGGAGGCGTTCGCTCTATCCTACTGAGCTATAGGCGCATAAATGTAAATCCATAGGCACTGTGCTTAAGCACTATGATATGATACAATAAAAAGTACTTTTTGTCAATAGAATTTACCAAAAAAAATAAATAAATTTGCTATTATTCTTAAATCGAGTATATAACACAATTAACAAACCACAATAAATGCAAACTTGACTATTAATTATGTATATGATAAAATAACTATGTATAACATTATAAACTCTGAGGAGGTGTACGGGATTTCCCCGGCAAAATGGAATACAAAATTCTTGTAGTAGATGATGAAAAACCTATAGTTGACATATTAAGACTCAATCTTGAGAAAAACGGTTACAAAGTTATCTGTGCCCACGACGGCGAAACCGCTGCAGAAATGGCACTTTCAGAAGAACCCGACCTTATTCTTTTAGATGTTATGCTTCCTAAAATGGACGGATTCAGCGTGTGCAGACTTGTAAGGGAAAAATCTTCCGTTCCAATCATAATGCTTACTGCCCGTGAAGAAGAAGTTGATAAAGTATTGGGGCTAGAACTCGGTGCAGATGACTATATGACAAAACCTTTCAGTCTTAGAGAACTTATGGCAAGAGTAAAGGCAAACCTCAGAAGAACACAATCGCCTCAAAAATCCGATGCTTCAGGCGAAATTCTGACATTCGGCGACCTTGTTATTGATGTTGAAAAGTACGAAGCACGTAAAAAAGGCGAAGTTATAGCGCTTACTTTCCGAGAATTTGAACTTTTGAAATTTTTGTGCTTAAGACGCGGAAAAATCTTTACCCGCGAACAACTTCTCAATAAAGTATGGGATTATGAGTTTTACGGCGATGTTCGAACAGTTGATGTTACTATCCGCCGTTTGAGAGAAAAAATTGAAGATAACCCAAGTCTTCCTGCATATATCATAACAAAGCGTGGAGTAGGGTACTATTTCGGAGCATAATCTATGTTTAAAAGTATCAGTTTAAAAATCGGTTCAATGTTTGTTCTTCTTACAATTTCGGTAATCATACTTATCGGAACATTTATGACAGACACAACAGACCGGTATTATCACGATGAATTTTATAAAACAAATACAGATGTTTTCACCGAAGACTATCTCACAAGTCTTCGTTCTGACATACTATCTGGCAAAGATGTAGGCAGTATCTATGAAAATATCAGTGCATATTTTGGGCAACTCGGTATTGATTCATACCGAAACTGTTATATTTTAGACGGTAAAAACGGCAAAGTAATTGATGTAATTTATGCTTCAAATCCTGAACTTGCCTCATCATTGGAACTTTCGCCAAACATAATATCTGCTATGAACGGCGAAACGGGCGATGAGGTAAATGCATCATACAGTTATATGGATTTTGCTGTTCCTGTTGAAACTCAAGACGGTGTCGGTTACATTATTTACATTAAAGATACCAAAGAAGAAAGCAATACCGTACTTAAAAATGTGTTTACAATAATTATTCAGGCACTTCTTTTAGGTATTATAATTTCAATCATATTTGCAATACTTTTATCAATAACAATTATCACACCTATAAAATCGCTTACACAAAAATCAAAAAGAATGGCGTCAGGTGATTTCGATTACACCATAGATGTGAAATCGCCTGATGAAATAGGCCAACTTACCGAAACATTCAATTCAATGGCATCAGAACTTAAATCAATGCTCGGTGCTATACAAAGCGAAAAAGAAAAAGTTGAAACAGTAGTTCAAAATATGACTGACGGTGTTATTGCGTTTGATATCAAAGGAAATATAATACACATAAACCCCGCAGCAAAACTTCTTTTAAATATCCCTGATGAACCGCTTCCAACTTTTGAAACCCTGTTTGATAAGTCAGAAGCAGGAATGGGGCAGATACTCTATGTGAAACACTACCGCCCGTCAGAGCGAATTATAAACCGCGACGGCAGAGAGATAAGTGCGTATTTTGCACCTTTTAAAACTGATGATAAATCAGGCGGAATTGTAGTCGTTCTCCGAGATATTACAGAAAGAGAAAAACTTGACAAACTGCGTAAGGACTTCGTTGCAAATGTTTCGCACGAACTTCGCACACCGCTTACAACAGTAAAAAGTTACACAGAAACCCTGCAGGATTCAATAGCCGACGGTAATCTTGATAAAGATATGTTCTCAACATTTTTAGGTGTAATAGATTCTGAAACTGACCGTATGACCCGTCTTGTCAAAGACCTTCTCTTTCTTTCTAGCCTTGATCACGGCATAAAGGATATGCCTATGGATTATTTTGATGTAGATATGCTCATTCAGGATATAATAGCAAGGCTTACAAGGAGAGCCGAAGAGAAAAAGCAAACTCTTATATATGAACCAACTAACCAGTTGCCGCTCATAAAAGGTAATGTTGACCGCATCGATCAGGTTATAACAAATCTTATCACAAACGCAATCAAATACACACCGCAAAACGGTACAGTTTTAGTTTCAACCGTGCATATGTTCAGTTCGGTAACAATTAAAATTAAAGATACAGGCATAGGAATTCCCAAAAAAGATATACCTCATATCTTTGAAAGGTTTTACCGTGTAGATAAAGCGCGTTCAAGGGAAATGGGCGGAACCGGCCTTGGTCTTGCTATACCAAAAGAAATTGTTGAGGCACACAAAGGCAGTATTTCAATAAAAAGTACAGTAGGTGCGGGTACTGAAGTAATGGTTAAACTCCCCGCTAAAAAGTGACAAAAATTTTAAAAGTGTTATACTATTTTAAAACGCTTGTAATTGTTTTGTAATATAAATGGTGTATAATGATATCATAAAATGGACGGAGGTGTAAAAAATGAATAGAATGTCAAAATTTCTCACAGCGATAGTTCTTCTCATTGTAATGACATCAGTATGTGCCCTTAATGCTTTTGCAACAGAAAGTTCACTTCCTGCATACTATAGCGGCACAGTCGATTACCTCATTGATATTAGAAACCCCGAAACCATAGTTTCCACTACAACAAACAGAAATTGCGTAATATCTGCAGTAGCAGTTAAGGGTACCAAAGTTACACTTTATGCCTACAATTCCGCTACAGGTACATATGAAGTTCTCTACAACGCAAACGGCGAAAAACTTGAAACCTACGTTGGAAGCAGCGGACTTTATGTTCAGCAGATTACACTTAAAGACGGACTTAACAGCATTATGGTTGTTGCGAATTCGTCAAGTGTTGAATACGAAGTTGTAAAACTTGAAATTTCACTTCTCAACAGTGGTTATATGGATAATGTTAATGCTAAATTTAAAGCAAACGGAATAGGAGTAACAGACATATTCCGTTAAATCGGCGGGTGTTTGGCTGATGAAATTTGAAAGATTAAAATCGATACTGCTGGTTTTTTTGGTAATCAGCAGTATTGTATTAACTGTGAATAAGTGGTTCAATGAAAAATTATGGCCCGAGGGCTATAATTTTTTTTCGCATGTAAAAAACTATTTCACATCAGGCTCTTCTCAAAGTCAGGGCTCATTATTTGACCCGATTGAAGAAGTTTTAAAGCCAGAAAAAATTATTCTTAACAATTCAGGCAACCACGTTTTGTATACTAAATCATCACAGGAGTATGAATCGCTTTTTGGCGAGATTAAATCTTCTCTTGAACTTCTCCACTCTTCAAAAGAACAGATTAAAACAGATAATAATGACTGGAATGATGCACTCAAGCGTAAATCTTGTTATTTTTCATATCCTGTTGAATATGATTCAGGTTATTTTAATTATCAACTCTCGAACAGTCCTAAAAATTCACTTGTATCTGTCCGTGAGTTTATAATTGTTCCTGATACAAGGATTTCAACTCTTTCATATATCTATGCAAAAGATTCAACCAATTCTGAATTTTATAAATATCCTATAGAGTTTAAGAGCACAACACTCGATGATATGATAAGCAATGTTTCAAAAATTTCAGGCGGAACAGATTACTATTCGTTTGAACTTAAATTTGATGTTAAATCAGATGATGTTGTAAAACAGCACGTAGTAATATCACCCGATGTTTTAATTAATGTAACACCGACCGAGATTCCGTCGATTTTTGAGCAAAATGTGTTTGAAGATATATCAAACCGCCCCGATATCTATAACGGAATTCTCCAGACGTTCGGCTATAATACATCAACAATCAGACGCTATACAGAGCACGATAACTCAATGGTATTTGTTGAAAACTTCGGCACATTAAAACTTCATACCGATGCAAGTTTAGAATATAAATCTGTAAATCTCTCGCAGGGAGTATCACTTTCAGGCGATACAACATATGACTGCATAAACTCTTCAATCTCATTTGTAAATACAGTTACAAATATGCTGGGATTCCCAAAAGAAATGTATTATGAAATATCATCAGATATCAAAGATATAAATTCAAAAACATTCACTCTTAATTTTGATTATTATATCAATGACAGAATGATAGTTTTCCCTGAAAAACACGCAATAACCTTAGAGGTTGTTTCAGGCAAAATAGTAAGTTACCGACAGGAGTGTAAAACATTCTATACACTCGGAGAACCACAGAATCATCCGTCTGCAATTGAAGCAATAGATATACTTAATTCACGGATAAAAACCGAAGAAGAAATAATATCAGACCTTTTTACTGCCTATGCCTATAACAGTATAAATAATTCATGGGTTCCCGTATGGTATATTGAAAAGGAAAACGGTGAACTTCATACAATCACCTCTAATGCGGAGGTGGCACAATGAATTGGAATAAAATAAAGACATTTCTTATACTTCTTTTTACAATAATTAATCTGTATCTCATCTTATCGACTTCAGGAAACGTTTTGATATTTGAGTCCCTTACCAGAGTTGATAAAGAAACTGTGAGAAAAACATCGCAGATAATTAAAAATAACTACGGTATAACACTTGATACGTCAAAGGTTCCTGATAGTATAAAAAATCTGAATATCATTGACGTTACAAACTATATTTATTCAGATGAATTTGAAAAGACTAAAGACTACAATGTTTCAACAGAAAATTCAGTGTTTAAATTGGAAATTGACACAGATACTTATTCGTATAATGAAAAAAGTGCGCGTCCCGAACTTGAAAAGGTGCTTCTTTCTCTTGGCTTTTCACCCGAGGAAACAAAAACCAGTTTTTCAATGACCGATTCAGGACTTGTCGCGAAAGTATATACTCTTGTATCAGAAATCCCGATTTTTAATTCAAGTGTAACTGCAGAGTTTTCACCAAGGAAGATTATAATAAGCGGCAGGTGGTATATACCGGACAGCGATAATGTATATTCCAATGATAACACTTTGCGTATGACAGATATAACCAGTGTCTTAATTGATGCATCAGACAGAGCGAGTGAATTAAAATCAACAAAAATAGAGAATATAGTTTATGGATACTATGTTAGTTCATATGACGAGGGTGTAGTTACAAAAATATCGTCAGCGGTTCCTTGTTATATGATTGAAACAGATAATGTAAGATTTTTATATGATGCAATAGATGGAAAATTTATAAAACAGGAGGATATTTAAAATGGCAAAACCAAGATTCCCTATGGGTGCGATGGGCGGCGGAAACCCTGCAAATATGCTCAAACAAGCACAAAAAATGCAACAGGAAATGCTGAGGGCTCAAGAAGAAATGGAACAAACTGAATTTGAATCCACCGCAGGTGGCGGGGCAGTATGTGTAAAAATGAACGGAAAGAAAGAACTTACCGATATCACAATTCAGCCCGAGGCTTGTGACCCTGATGATATTGAAATGCTTCAGGACCTCATAATTACCGCAGTAAATGATGCAATGAGAAAAGTTGACGATGCAAATAACGCTAAAATGTCAAAACTCACAAGCGGTCTTAATATTCCAGGATTATTTTAAATCTAAAAAGCCCCGCATATGCGGGGCTTTTTTATGTTTGTTTTTATTTAATAATAAGACTTTCGCCTGTCATATCATCAGGGATATCAATATCCATAATGTCGAGCATAGTAGGAGCAAGGTCTGCAAGACGGCCTTGTTTTAATTCGATATCGCCAAGACCTGATACTATAAGCGGTACAACATTTGTTGTGTGTGCGGTAAATACAGATTTGTCAGACGGGTCAATCATCTGTTCTGCATTTCCGTGGTCTGCGGTAATAAGAATAACGCCGTCTTTTTCTTTAATCTTGTCATACACTTTGCCTATGCATTCATCAACCGCTTCAACTGCTTTAACTGCAGCCTCCATAACACCAGTATGTCCAACCATATCGCAGTTTGCAAAGTTTAAAATGATAACATCGTGTTTGCCTGTATCGATTGCTTTAAGAAGTTCTTCTGTAACTTCATATGCGCTCATTTCGGGTTTCATATCATAGGTTGCAACTTTAGGCGAGTTAACAAGTATTCTGTCTTCACCCTCGTAAACTGTTTCAACACCGCCGTTGAAGAAGAAAGTTACATGAGCATATTTTTCTGTTTCGGCAATTCTTAACTGCTTAAGACCGAGTTTACTTAAAATTTCACCAAAAGTATTGGTGAGTTTCTGAGGTTTGAAAGCAACGTGAACATTTGGCATACTTGCATCGTACTGAGTCATACATACATAGTAAGTATTGAAATATTCTCTTTCAAAACCTGTAAATTCAGGGTCAACAATAGTTCTTGTAATTTCTCTTGCACGGTCAGGTCTGAAGTTATAAAAGATAACACTGTCATTTTCTTTTATTGTGCCGTTGGGTTTGGAATTTGTTGTAATAACTGTAGGAACTACAAATTCATCGGTAACATCATTGTTATATGATTTTTCTACTGCAACAACCGCACTTTCTTCATATTCGCCGACACCCTTAACAATAGCATCATATGCTTTAGAAACTCTTTCCCAGCGGTTATCTCTGTCCATAGCGTAGAATCTGCCCATAACAGATGCAATTTCGCCGTATCCGATTTCTCTCATCTTTTCTACAAGACTTTTAACAAAGTCAATACCGCTGGTAGGGGATACATCTCTTCCGTCAAGGAAGCAGTGAACATAGGTGTTGTTTACATTTTTCTTTTTGGCAAGTTCGAGTATACCGAAAAGGTGCTTGATATGTGAGTGAACACCACCGTCGGAAAGAAGACCCATAACATGCAGGTCGCTTCCGTTTTTGATGCAGTTATCACAAGCAAAATTTAGTTCTTCATTTTCGAAGAAATCGCCGTCATCAATGGATTTTGTAATTCTTGTAAGTTCTTGATAAACAATTCTTCCTGCGCCTATATTTGTATGACCAACTTCGGAATTGCCCATCTGACCTTCAGGAAGACCAACATCCATACCACTTGCATGGATTACAGTAGATGGATTGGAAGCAAAAATTTCATCCATTCTCGGTGTTTTTGCGGTATATACCGCATTACCTTCTGTGAGTTCGCTTTTACCGTACCCGTCCAGAATGGCAAGTAATACCGGTCTTTTTTTCATACTATACGTCCTTTCGAGAGATTAACTGTTTACGATAACAGAAAAGTCCTGTGCTTTAAGAGAAGCACCGCCAACAAGACCGCCGTCGATATCTTCTTTGCCAAAAAGTTCTTTGCTGTTGGAAGCGTTAACACTTCCGCCGTACTGAATGATAACTTCGTCTGCTGCGTCTTTTCCAAAAACCTCAGCAACAGTTTTTCTGATTGCACAGCAAACTTCCTGAGCCTGTTCGCTTGTAGCAGTTTTGCCTGTTCCGATTGCCCAGATGGGTTCGTATGCAATAATTGTATTTTTAACCTGTTCTTCACTAAGACCGCAAAGTGCGATTTTTGTCTGGAGGCTAACGAGTTCAACAGTAATTCCCTGTTCTCTCTGCTCTAATGATTCACCAACGCAAACGATAGGTGTAAGACCGTGTTCAAACGCTTTTTTCACTTTTTTGTTAACTGTTTCATCAGTTTCAGCAAAATATTGTCTGCGTTCTGAATGTCCTATAATAACATATTTAACGCCCATTTCTGTGAGCATTGAAGGAGCGATTTCGCCGGTATAAGCGCCGCTTTCTTCAAAATACATATTCTGTGCACCAACTTCGATGTTGGAACCTTTACAAGCCTCAATAGCGTTAGCAAGTGAAGTAAAGGGTACACATACTATACATTTGTTGCCAGTTCCTGCAACAAGGGGTTTAAGTTCGTTGATAAGTTCTGTTGTCTGACTGGGAGTTTTGTTCATTTTCCAGTTACCTGCAA
>JAZQDA010000185.1:0-9690 GCA_045546535.1 Clostridia bacterium
CTTTTAACTCCAATATTTCTAATTCATAATCTTTCATACGTCTGTAACTTCTTGGCATAAAAAATCCCCCTATGGTAGTTTATTTTATTCTACCATAGGAGGTCTTTTTTGTCATTGTCCGTTTTTGCTGGTTCTGTTCAATTTTCTGTAAAGGCTTTTTTATACTTTGTTATTGAAAAATTAAATCGTCTTTTCTTATACTTACACTGAGTACCAGACCTATTGCAATAAGGTTTGTAACAATCGATGAACCGCCGTAACTGAAAAAGGGGAGAGGGATACCCGTTACAGGCATAAGCCCTATACACATTCCTATGTTTTCGAAAGTGTGTGCCAGAAACATACACGCAACACCTACGCAAATATATGCACCGAATTTGTTTTTTGCATTTTTTGCAACATATAAACATCTGAGTACAAGAGCAAAAAGTAGCAGAGCACATAAAAGACAACCGATAAATCCCATTTCCTCACCGATAACTGAGTATATAAAGTCGGTATGTTTAGCGGGGAGATATTCAAATTGTGTCTGAGTTCCCTGACCGAGTCCTTTACCCGCAATTCCGCCCGAACCGAGAGCGATTTTAGATTGCATAACGTGGTATCCTGCATTTAATGGGTCAGATTCGGGGTCAAATAAAACTTTGATACGGTTTTTCTGATATTCCGCCAGAAAGAAATTCCACACAATAGGAATTGCTGCTGAAATGAGAGCGACTGTTCCGAATATGTATTTCCACGATATTTTCGCAGCAAATAAAATTCCTGCAAAAATGACTATAAATACCATAGTTGTACCAAAATCGGGTTGCAGCATTATAAGTCCCATAAAAACGAGAGCGTGAATTGTGAGTTTCAAAACATTTTTCGGCTTGTTGAGACTATCCCCGCATTTTGAAACCGCTTTTGAAAATGTTATGATAAAACCTATTTTTACAAGTTCAGATGGCTGAATTCCAATCGGACCAAATCTTATCCAACTTCGGCTTCCCGTGTCTTCACGTCCTGTACCGATAACAAGAACGGCAATTAGAGCAAGAGTACATACGATGTAGATAAATTTAGTGATATTCCTGAGTCTGTCATAGTCAACCGATGCCAGAATAAAAACACAAATAAATCCTAAAACTGCTCCCATAGACTGAATAAGTACATAAGATTTCGGGTTGGCAAAAGATTTCACTGCACTGTTTATTGCTATAATGCCGAATAACACACAAAAAAGAGTCAGACCGAGAAGTATAAAGTCGAGTTTTTTTATATTAAACTGCCTCATTTTTTTCATATTTTTCACCTGTCTTTTTAACTTAATTCAATTATAACAGAAAATATTAAAAATACAAGAGATTAACATAATATTTACAATTTTTGTCTTGCAATTATTAGTGTTATATATTAAAATGAATATATATAATGAGTAAAGGAAAGATATGCTTGTTCGGTTTTGTAAATGTATATAAAAACGAGTTGAAAATCAAAGATTATAACAAATTCAAAGCCTACTACTGCGGTCTTTGCAAAACACTCGGCAAAATGTATAATCAGGCAGTAAGACTCGGACTTAGTTACGATATGACATTTCTTGCAATAATTGCAGACGCAGTGAGCGAAAAAGAGTGCCTCACTAAAAAACAAGGGTGTTTTAAACACACAGGAAACAGAGATGTATGTGTTTCCAATGACGCTATTAATTACAGCAGCGATATGAGCATTATCCTTGCATATCATAAACTCTCTGACGATATATCAGATAACCATAGTATAAAAGCACTCCTTGCTAAACTTGCATATATAAGGGCGTATAAAAAAGCGTGTAAGAAACATAGTGGGGTTTCTGAAATAATAAGAGATAATCTTACAAGACAGTCAGAACTTGAAAAGCAAAAATGCGCAAACATTGATGAGATTGCTGACCCTTTTGCGACGCTTTTGTCAGTTATATTTGCAAACTGGAATAAATCTTTGGAAAAAATCGGATATAATATAGGCAGATTTATTTATATAGCAGATTCCTATTCTGATATTGAAACAGACAGAAAAAAAGGAAGTTATAACCCGTATTTGTGTGCATACACCGAAGAATTTTTAAAAACCGAAGAGTTTAAAAAATCAGTTATGGGTTCACTTAATATGACGCTCAGTGCAATCGCGCAGTCTTATTCTAAGATTGAGATTATAAAAAACAAAGAAATACTTGATAATATAATATATATGGGATTAAGATTTACATTTGATAATTTATTTAAAGACAAAGAAAACGGAGGCACCAAATGACAGATCCATATGAAATTCTAGGAGTTACAAGGGAAAGCAGTGAAGATGAAATAAACACTGCTTACCGTCAACTTGTAAAAAAATATCATCCTGACCGCTATGTCGGTAATCCTCTTTCAGATCTTGCGGCAGAAAAAATCAGGGAAATAAACGAAGCATATGATAAGATTATGAGTGACAGAAAAAATTCATCACAAAATAACACAGACAATTCATACAGTTCATATTCTTCCCAGTCAGATTATACACCCAATCATATCCGTATGCTTATAAATTCAGGCAGACTTGCCGAAGCAGAAAAGGAACTTTCAAAAGCGTCAGTGAGAGATGCTGAGTGGCATTTTTTAATGGGTATGGTTTTAAAGAAAAAGGGTTGGTATGATATGGCATATCAGCATCTTACTAGAGCATCAAATATGGACCCGTCCAATATGGAATTCCGTCAGGCTCGTGATAATATGGATTTTGGCGGAACAGGGTACAGAACTTTCGGTAATACAGGCGGTTATGATAATTCCTGTTGCGATGGTTGTCAGACACTTATTTGTGCTGATTGCTGCTGTGAAATGTGCGGCGGAAATATCATTCCATGTATCGGTTGCAGATGATGAAAGGTTGTGATTACAATCAAAACTAATAAAGTGGCAGGAGGCGGAATAACAACCGCTCTTTGCATGGCAATACTTTTTGGAGCATCGTTTCTTCCTGCAAAAATCGCTTTTCTTTTTGCATCTTCATTAGTTATGGGTATATGCATACTCAGATATAAAGGATATGTTGCTTTTTCAGCGTACTTTGCAGTTTCGGTTTTATCTGTCCTGATACTGCCCAACAAACTCATAGCGTGGGTTTTTACTGGCCTTTTCGGCATATATCCTTTGATTAAACTTTATATCGAACGAATATATAACATAACCATTGAATATGTTGTAAAGTTTTTTGTATGGAACATACACATTTTTCTTTTGTACATCGTACTTTCTGCATTTGGTCAGAATGCAGTATATAATATTGCTGCTTTTTGGCTGTGGCTCGTTGCGATAGTTTTAATGTTTCTTTTTGACCTTCTTTACGGAATTTTCATCAATGCTTTTTACAGGACTTATCATAAATTCTTAAAGTAAACAGGAGTATTATATGATTACAGTAAATGAAATTAACTATTTAAACTTTGGAAAATGCGTTGCAATTTCCAATGGGGCAATCGAAATATATGTTACTGTCGATTTTGGGCCTCGTATTATACGATGCGGATTTGTTGGCGGTGAAAACTTTATGCTTGAAGACAGGGATTTTTCCTTAAAGATGAGTGTTGCCGATTCGGAATTTGACGACGATACATTTTATATCAGGGGCGGACACAGATGTTGGATAAGTCCTGAACGCGCACCAAGAGTAAGATATCCCGATAACAAAAGAGTTTCATATGAGCACATTGGCTCAAAAGTGATTTTTTATCAAGAGAAACAGGAAGCAAATGAGGTTGAAATCTCGCTTGAAATTGAAATGAGCGAAAATGCAAATGAAATAATAATTAATCATATAGTTAAAAATACATCATACTGGCCGAAAGAATATGCAGTATGGCCAATAACTGTACTTAACGGCGGCGGACTTGCATATATTCCAATGAACATCGTACGTCGAGGACTTTTACCAAACAGAAATATAGTTTTCTGGCCATATGCAAAAATTACAGATGAAAGGGCAGTATTTGGCGACAGATATATTTCCTTAAGACATGATTCTTCGGTAGAAGGTGCTTTTAAAGTAGGTATAAATCAGGAGCGGCCGTGGGCTGTATATTTTCATCACGGCGATATGTTCTTAAAAAAATATCTCGTTATCGATGGCGGAAAATATACAGATTTCGGTTCGACATTTGAAGCCTACACCGATTCAAATGTTTTGGAACTTGAGTCTTTGGGTGAACTTAAAACCGTTGATAGCGGCGAGACAAATTCGCATATAGAAAAATGGATACTTTATAAAGACGTAACAGTTCCCGTAAACGAGGACGAGATGGATAAAATCAAAGATAAATACAATCTGGAGGAAGTTTAAGTATGATTACAGGCATAGAACATATTGCAATATTTGCAAAAGATTCTGAAAAACTTTCGGCTTGGTATGCCGATACACTTGATGGGAAAATTGTGTTTGATAACGGAGAAGGGGCTTACTTTGTTGCTTTTTCCGACAAATCGATGATTGAATTCTGTCCTGCAAATGACAAAGAGTTTCCAGCGCCCGACTTTACTGATTCAGGGCTGAGACATCTTGCAATATCTGTTGATGATTTTGACTCAGCAGTTGAAAAGGTAAAAAAACTCGGTGTTGAAGTTTTGAGAGAAATTGATGTATCGACATCGGGGGTAAGCACATTTTTCTTTGCTGATCCCGAAGGTAATATATTGCATTTTATATCCAGACCCCAGCCTTTGATATAAAAATTTTAAAAAGGGTGATATTATGACTGATAAAAAAAGAATTGGCAGACCTGCGAGAATAACAGTAACCGTTATAGCACTTGTTTTAATTATAGTGTCAGTTGTTGCAATTTATTTTGCATACAAAGCGTATTCGGGAATGAATGTTGCGCTTGATACTGCATTTGCTGATGCAAAAATACTTTCAGAAAATGCAAGAGCGGTTGATGTTGATGTGCAACTTAAAAACAGAGGTTTCGTTTATGATGTAGAGTTTTATTCAGACCGTCAGAAATATGAATACACAGTCGATTCCAAAGGCGAAATTTTATTTGTTTACAGACAAACTGAAGAAGGAAATACTGCTCAGATATCAGTTGATTCATCATCTCAGAAATACCCCGAATCTGAAACGGTTTCAGATATATCAGAGCAACATGCAAAACAACTTGCACTTTCACACGCAAATATTAATGAGAAAAGCATAACAGATTATGATTCAGATATTGAAACCGTCGGCGGAATAAAGGTGTATGAGATAGAGTTCAAGTATTCAGGATATGAATATAACTATTATATAAACGCATCAAACGGCGCTATTGTTAAATTTTATAAAGAAAGAGACTAAATAATATAATAAAAAAGCAATCTCGATTTTCGAGATTGCTTTTTTATTTAAAATACTGATATATGTTGCATTTGAGCATTCCGTTGTAGACTTTTCTTTTTTTGTCGGCATTTTTTCCGTAATATTTTTCAAATTCTCCGTAAGATGTTAAAATGAATTTTTTTGCCTCTGAAAACTCAGCAAATTTTTTCCCCATACTTGCGTATAATTTTTGGCACTGTTTAACGTCAAGAAGCCTTTCGCCATAAGGTGGATTACAAATTATTACTCCTTTTTCTTTGAACGCGCAAACATTTTTTACATCACATACGCTAAAGTGTATTTTGTCAGATACTCCTGCATTTTCAGCATTTTTCTTTGCGATTTCAACTGCCATAGGGTCAATGTCAGATGCAAATATCATACATTCTTTTGATCTGTCAATATTTTCTTTTGCTTCTTCTCTTGCATCTTCCCATAAATTTTTATCAATTACATTTTTCCAGGTTTCAGAAATAAATTTTCTCTTTAACCCGGGCGCAATATTTAAAACATACATAGCAGCCTCAATAGGTATTGTACCACTTCCGCAAAACGGGTCGCAAAGAGGTCTGTCTCCGCGCCAGAAACTCATATCAATCATACTTGCCGCCAGTGTTTCTCTCATAGGTGCCAGAACTGTTTTTTCTCTGTATCCTCTTTTGTAAAGATTAGGGCCTGTTGTATCTATAAAAAGTGAAACCTTATTTTTCATTATTGAAAAATGAATAGGGAAAAGACCGTCAGTTTCAGGAAAATGAGACAATCCATATACAGAAGACAACCTTTTAACAATACTCTTTTTAATTATTGCCTGACAGTCGGGAACACTGTGAAGTTGTGATTTAAGTGAGTGTCCGCTTACAGGAAAAGCATCATTTTTGCCGATGTATTCTTCCCACGGAAAACTTCCCGTGTTAACAAATAACTCTTCGAAACTTTCTGCGTAAAAGTCTTTTATGTGTATCATAACTCTTTCAGCGCAGCGAAGATTTATATTAGCAAGGCAAATCGCCTCATAATCGCCCGTGAAGTTAACTCTGCCGTCAGTTACAGTTGTAACATCATATCCGAGTTTTTTAACTTCCCCAGAAACAATAGATTCAGTTCCGAGCAACGTCGGTATAGATAGCGTAAGTGTTTTCATATTCGACCATTCCGTTTTTTAAAGATTTGTATAAATTAGCAGTAGATTTATTTTTAATGATATGTTATTATAACATATGATGATTAAATTTTATGATATATAAAATAAATTGTCAATAGAGTATTTAAAAGGAGTTGATTATAGTGCTTGATGTATGTCTTCTTGGTTCGGGCGGAACAATGCCGCTAAAAAACCGTTGGCTTTCCTCTGCCGTATTCAGATATAACGGACGTATAATTCTTACCGATTGCGGCGAGGGTACTCAGATAGCGTTTAAATCAGCCCAGTACACTTTTAAATCGATAGATGTTATATGCATCACTCATTTTCATGCCGACCATATAAGCGGACTTCCCGGTATGCTTTTATCTATGGGTAATGAGGGCAGAACAGAGCCGGTTCTTATTTTGGGACCGAAAGGAACACGCAAAGTTGTTTCATCTCTCAGAATAATTGCCCCCGACCTTCCTTTTGATATTGAAATTGCAGAGTTTGAAAATGATGAAGAAACTTATTACTTTGACGGTTTCGAGATAACTGCTTTTAAAGTTAATCACAGAGTTACTTGTTTCGGCTATCGAATTGATATTGAACGTGTTGGTAAATTCGATTCAGATAAAGCCCTGTACAACAATGTTCCTCAAAAAGTATGGGGTATGCTTCAGAAAGAAGAAAGTGTAGTCTATGAAGGGAAAACATATACACAGGATATGGTGCTTGGTCCAAAAAGAAAGGGAATAAGGGCGGTATACTGCACAGATACCCGTCCATGCGAATCAATCGAATGTAACTGTTTTGAAGCAGACCTTGCCATTTTAGAGGGTATGTTCGGTTCTGATGAAAAAGAGCAACGTGCTAAAGAAAGTATGCATATGACTTTTTCTGAGGCTGCGACAATCGCAAAGAGGGCAAATTGCAAAAAGTTGTGGCTCACACATTTTTCCACATCAATGCCCGATGCTTCTCTTTATATTGATGAGGCAAAATCTATTTTTGAAAATTCTGAAATCGGATACGACTCAAAATCAGAATGTATAAAGTTTGAACAGTAAATTTAAGCGGGATGGTTTTTTGAAGAAATTAAATGATATTTTAAATAAAATAAAGTCAAATATATATGTTCAATATGTTATTCTTTCACTTTTTACAGTTTTCGTAACTGAGTGTTTTTCAAGAAGGTCAATATTAAAATCTTTAAAATTTGCATTTGCGGATTTTGAAATTTTTTTAGTTGGCTTTTTTATCGTGCTAACATTTGAATCTCTTTTTCATCTCGCTAAAAAAAGGAATTACTATAAATTTTTAATTCCTTTGATATGGATAATACTTTCCGTAGTAAGTTTTATAATGTACTATTGCCGAATGTTGCCGTTTACTTTCAACGATCTTTTGCTTTTACCGACAACCTTTACCATTTTTCCTAAATACATTACCCTGTATCAGATTGCGATACTTATATTTGTTATAGCACTCCTTATTTTTTTAGTAGTCAAATTATACAGACACACACCTTGCGTTAAGATACGATTTAAAAAAGATGTAATTTTTCCGGCTTTAGTAATTTTAATTTCTGTTATATACATTGTGTTTGCAAGGCAAACTCATATTGTAGATAAAAAAATATCAGGACTTGCCGTAAAGTACGAAAAGAACGGATTTGTATACTGCTTCTCAAGCAGTGCGTTTGAGAGGGGTATGAATGAGCCTGACGAATACTCAAAATATGAGGTGTCGGCAATAGTGAAAGATGTCAACAAGTCTGATTCAAGTAAGGGGAAAGACGTAAATATTATATTTTTGCAACTTGAATCCTTTTTTGATGTAAATAACTTTGACGGCATCGAATATAGTGAAAACCCTGTCCCGAATTTCACGCATTTAAAAGAAAACTATTCGCGCGGCTATCTCACAGTGCCAACTTTCAGTGCGGGAACTGCGAATACCGAGTTTGAGGTAATAAGCGGTATGAGCGTGGATTTTCTCGGAATAGGCGAAGTTCCGTACAGAACGATACTCAAATCCAAACCTGTCGACTCTGTATGCCACATACTGAAAAATCAAGGCTACACAACTCACGCAATTCATAATAATACCGCATCTTTTTACTCGAGAAATGAAACATATAAAAATCTTGGATTTGATACATTTACCGCAATCGAATATATGAATGGGGTAGAATATAATTCACTCGGCTGGGCAAAAGATAATGTTTTAATATCATCGATAAAAGACTGCCTTGATTCAAGCAAAAATAAAGATTTGATATACGCAGTAAGTGTTCAGGCGCACGGCTCATATCCTGCATCATTTGAATTGGAACCTGGTATGATTGATACAACAGGTATCGATGATGAAGTGACAGAGGCAAAATTTGAATACTATATAAATCAGGTTAAAGAAGTAGATACATTTCTGGGCGAACTTTTAGAGGTTCTTGAAAACAGAAATGAACCTGTGGTACTTGTACTTTTTGGCGACCATCTGCCCGGATTTCATATTGAAGACGAAGACCTTATAAATCAGAATAAATATCAGACAGAATATGTAATATGGTCAAACTTTCCCACTTATTATACTGTTAAAGACCTTAATTCATATCAACTCTACTCCTATGTTCTTGACAGATTGAACATAGAAGGCACAACACTTTCAAAACTTCACTCACAATATGAATATACTGTTAATGATCAATACAGAAAAAAACTTGAAATAATACAGTATGATTTGCTTGAGGGCGACGGTATCTCATATGTAAAACATCTGCCGTCTTCAACAAAAATGAAAATGGGCGTTCGTGACATTAAAGTCAAATCGGCTGCTTTAAGCGGTGAAAGCCTAACAGTAAAAGGTGAAAACTTTACGCCTTTCAGTAAAGTTTTAATTGCCAATAAAATTTTCGAAACCGAATTCATAGACACAAAAACTCTCACAGTGTCTGAAATTCAAAAAGAAGACCTTTCGCAAAAGATAAGTGTGGGTCAGGTTTCAGATATAGATGAAATTTTTTCTGTTTCCAATGAAATTGAAATAAAATAAAAGGTTGTTACCAAGGGTGAACAGAACCAGTAAAAACGGACAATAGAAAAAAAGAGCCTCCTATGGTATAATGAAATGAAAGCCATAGGAGGTATTTTTATGCCTAGAAGTTACAGACACATAAAAGAATATGAAAAAGAAATACTGGAACTAAAATC
>JAZQDA010000186.1:0-5208 GCA_045546535.1 Clostridia bacterium
GGCACCGTCGGGCAGGTCAAAGTTTTTAATCTGATATACGATGATATTTTTGGCAGTTAATATATCTCCTGACTGAGATTTATGTTCTCTGCCGTCTACATATCTTTTGTAAACCATATTTTCTTCATCATATACATAGCCTACTCTGTAGAATGTAGAATACGGAAGTTTAATCTCGGTTGCATCAGATGATGCTTCGGGTGTGATGTCCTCATTTGAGTATAGATTATGTCTTACATCAGTTGTTTTGCGGTATTTTTTTGTGGCAGTTGCCTTTTCATAAAGTTTATCTACGCCAGAGTAGAGATTGTGCCATGTCTTGTCATATGTATAGTCTCTCCAGTAAACATTTCCGTCATCGCCCTGAATACCATTTATGTTATTTACACCGAGAGTTTTTATGTCGGCAGATGCTTTGGGGCTCCAACCTGCGTGGCAATATATAGCATCGTGTTCAAGAGCGTAGTCAAGAAAATAGTGGCGTGATGATCTGATAGGACCGACTTTTTCAACATCGTGCTCTTTAAAAAGAGCCATCATACGACTTGCTCCGCCCTCAACTATGATTTCATATATCATATAGGCATTTTCAAGTCCCGCCTGAGGACGAGATGCTGCAACATCATTATCTATCATTACTGCTACGGGGCGGGTATTTGAATTCATCATTTTGCAAAATTCGTTTTCAACTACTTCAACTTCTTCGTTAACTTTAGCGCCATCGCTTACAGGTTTGCCCGAAACCTCTGTTTTAGAACAAGCAGTTGAAAAAATGAGGGTGAAAATGAGAAAAATGAGTGCAAGTTTTTTCATTTGAAAATCTCCTTTTATTTGATATCACAGACTACCTTTTCAGGTTTATTTTCGAGTCTTTCGGGGTCTTCAATGTATTTTTTGAGTGTTTTGAATGCAGATGCATAGTAGTGCCCGTCGCAAATTCTTTCGTCAGTTACAAGTGTAATATCCATAAGTCTGACTTTTTTTACTGTGCCGTCTGCTTCAAGAACATGTTCTGTGCGTTTTTTACCCATAGCACAGAAAAGCGGAAGGTTACCGAAATCATACAGATGGTGGAAAATAGCGTCAATTCCAAGCGAACCCATATTTGTAAGAAACATTGAACCGTGGAAAGGGCTTACCTTTACTAAAGATTTTGGCAAAAGTCCGAAATAATCGAGAGTTTTTAAAACCCATACAGCAAATTTTAAAAATACGCCGGGAATGTGTGAAAGCACTTTTGCAGCAACGTCCATTCCGTTTTCATCGCTTTCGCTTTTGTTTTCTTCCAGAAGTTTCACAATATTTTCGTATACTGTATCAATCGTGTCTTCAGGTGTTGCGGGTATCTTTATAACTGTTTCGGGGGCATTTAGTTCAAATTTTTTCTTGATGGTAAGACAAATGTCAATGCCGTTTCGTGCATAGAGTTTCTGGCCTCTTATGAAACGGTTTATTCCAGGGTGTGTTGCAACTGTACGAACATAGGCTGCCATTATGACATGCATAAGTCCTATACCTTTTTTTCCCTCGGCTCTTTTCCTGCGGATAAATTCTTCTGCCCTGCCTATATCAAGTGTAGCGTTAAACTGATTTGATGCACCGTTACGGGTTGGCATGATGTAGACTGAAACAGCGTTCATAGGGTCAATACTCTTTAGTTTTCTGCCTTCTTTCATATAAAAAAATCTCCTATTTAACTTAGTTTGTTTTAAAACAAAAATCCTTATATGTAATTATACTATAAAACCGATAAAATTTTCAAGAGTTTTAGAGAATTTTATCGGTTTTAGTCGAATTTTTTTAAAATATAAAACAGAATACCAACTATCTAAAATCGGCATAATAGTATGTATCAGGCAAAATTTTCATTAAATACTTTTCTTATTTCATTCCCTGTAGCAAGTGATGATGAAAATGCACTTGCACTGCCAGAACTTACGGCAAATTCTAAAGTTTTTTGCTTTGAAAAGCCATAGATACTTGCATATATAAATCCTGCAACGGTCGAATCGCCTGAACCTACGGTGCCTATAACCTCGCCCTTAGGTGCGTGGGATTTGTAAATTTTTCCGTCATCGCCTACTAAAATTGCACCGCCAGAGCCTTTTGAAATAAGGACATTTTGAGCACCCCTTGCCTGGAGGTCTTTGGCACATTCTATGATTTCTTCATCGCTATTAAAAGTTTTCGAATAAATTTCACCAAGTTCGATATGATTGGGTTTTATCATATACGGTTTATATTCAAGACATGATGTTAGAGATTTGCCTGTTGTATCAACAATAATTTTCACATTTTTACCCTCAAGAGAAGACATAATCTGAGAGTATATATCAGACGGGAGAGTGGCAGGTACAGAACCTGCAAGAACTAAAAAATCCCCGCTATTTAGTGCAGATAGTTTTTCAATGAGTTTTTTTACATCATCATCTGAGGGCAGAGGACCTGATGAATTGATTTCTGTTTCAGCATCTGATTTGATTTTTACATTTATTCGTGTAAAACCTTTCTCCGCAGTTATAAAATCAGTTTTTACACCCTGTTTTTCAATTAGTGATAAAAAAAGCGGCGCAGTATCACCTGCTAAAAATCCAAGTGCGGTATTATCTGTGCCAAGATTTTTCAGTACCACTGACACATTTATGCCCTTCCCTCCGCAAAGAAGATATTCACCTCTTGTGCGGTTAACTTTGCCTGTTGAAAAATCAGGGACAGAAAGAAAATAGTCTATAGCAGGATTGAGTGTGAGAGTGTATATCATATAAAATTCTCCTTTTACAAACATATCAATACATAAATTATGCAATCAAAAAGAAAAAAAGTCAATAGATGTTTTAATATTGATTTTTTTCTCGTATTATGATATAATTTTGCAGAAAATTTTTGTTGCCGTAACTTTTTAAATTTACGGCGGATTGGAGTATATATGACAAACAACAATGAATTCAAACCGTATATTCCCGAAAATAAAATTACGACTGAAATAACAGTAACCTCTGTTATTGTAGGTATAATTCTTGCAGTTATTTTCGGCGCGGCAAACGCGTATCTCGGATTGAGGGTTGGTATGACAGTGTCGGCATCAATACCTGCGGCGGTTATTGCTATGGGTATTATCCGTATTGTTATGAAAAGAAACTCAATCTTGGAAAGCAACATCGTTCAGACTGTAGGCTCTGCAGGTGAGTCTCTTGCTGCAGGTGCAATTTTTACACTTCCTGCACTCTTTTTGTGGGCAGCAGAGGGTAAGGCGGACAAGCCAGGTATTTTAGAAATTACCCTTATTGCTCTTCTTGGCGGTCTTCTTGGTGTATTTTTTATGGTCCCCTTAAGAAATGCACTTATTGTTAAAGAACATTCCATTCTCCCCTATCCCGAGGGAACTGCTTGTGCAGAAGTTCTCCTTGCGGGTGAAAAAGGCGGTTCGAGTGCATCAACTGTATTTGCGGGTATGGGATTTGCAGCCATTTTTAAATTTATTATTGACGGACTTAAACTCGTTGCAGGTGAAGTTTCAAAAGGTGTCAAAGGTTTTGCAGGTGAAATCGGAACACAAATTTATCCTGCAGTATTTAGTGTAGGTTATATTTGCGGACCGAGAATTTCATCTTATATGTTTGCGGGTGGTCTCTTGAGTTGGCTCGTAATTATACCGCTTATTGTACTTTTCGGTTCTGAAATTGTGTTATATCCAGGAACTGCACCCATCGGCGAAATGTATGCCGAGGGCGGTGCAAGTGCTATATGGAGTTCATACATCAGATACATCGGTGCAGGTGCTCTTGCCTCGGGTGGTATTATAAGTCTTATTAAATCACTTCCGCTTATTGTAAAAACATTCTCAGGTGCTATGAAGAGTGTGGTGGGGTCTAAAGTTGAGGGTACAGGACGTACTTCACGCGATATAAATATGAAAGTTGTTATTGCATCAATTATAGTACTCACTCTTTTGGTATGGCTTATCCCCGCTATCCCCGTAAGTTTACTCGGTGCAGTAATTGTAGTTGTATTCGGATTTTTCTTCGCTACAGTTTCATCAAGAATGGTTGGGCTTGTAGGAAGCAGTAACAACCCCGTATCAGGTATGTCTATTGCAACCCTTTTAATTGCAACTCTTATTTTAAAATTTACAGGTGCTACAGGAATCACAGGTATGTGCAGTGCTATTGCTATCGGCTCTATAATATGTATTGTATCTGCTATTGCAGGTGATACCTCTCAGGACCTTAAAACAGGATATCTTCTCGGTGCAACACCTAAAAAACAGCAGATAGGCGAACTTATAGGCGTTGTGGCATCAGCCCTTGCAATCGGTGCAACTCTTTACCTTCTTGATTCTGCGTGGGGATTTGGTTCAGAAGAACTCGCTGCACCTCAGGCAACACTTATGAAAATGATCATTGAGGGTGTTATGGAGGGTAATCTCCCCTGGGCGCTTGTATTTACGGGTGTGTTTATTGCAGTGTTTGTAGAAGTTCTCGGCATCCCCGTTCTCCCCGTTGCAATAGGTGTATACCTCCCAGTTCAGTTAAACGCTTGTATTATGATCGGCGGTATTGTGCGTCTTTGCCTTGACAGGCTCAAAAAAGACGAAGACAAAAAGAAAGCAATTATAAACGACGGTATTCTTTACTGCTCGGGTATGATTGCAGGTGAAGGTCTTGTGGGTATTATTCTTGCACTCCTTGCAATTTTCGGCGTTGGAAATATGATTGATATATCTTCATATATTCCCGAAAGCGTTTATTACGGCGGTTCGATCGTTATGCTAGGCATAATTATCCTCAGCCTTTTAAAATTTTCTGTATGGAAAAGGCGCGGTTAATTTATGAAAGAATGTATAAATTATCTTGAAAAAATTCCTGTAAAAAATCAAAATATCGGCTGGAGCAAGAATAAATCAAGTCTTGTTACTTTAGAGATTGAAAACAAAGGAATAGTTAATAAAATATTTCAGAAACTTTTGAAAAAACCTAAAGTTTCGTATATTCACTTAGACGAAACAGGAAGCAGAGTATGGTCTTATATTGACGGTGAAAAAACTGTTTTCCAGATTGGAAAGAAAATGACCGATGAAAAAGATCGGGAACTTTTATATGAAAGGCTTTCAAAGTATATGGAAATACTTTCAGGCTATAAGTTTATAAGTTTTAAATAACTAAAAACGCGGTGTAAGATTTTAATGTTTACACCGCGTTTTTTATTGAC
>JAZQDA010000187.1:0-9529 GCA_045546535.1 Clostridia bacterium
GTAGCAGTCCCAAGCCCATCTTGCGTTGCCTGTTTTTGCTGACATTGTTTCTACAACTTCTTCGTTAAGACCGAGGTTGAGGATTGTATCCATCATACCTGGCATTGACGCTCTTGCACCAGAACGAACTGATACGAGAAGAGGATTTTCTTTGTCGCCGAATTTTTTGCCACAGATTTCTTCCATCTTAACGATGTATTCCATAATCTGTCCCTGAATTTCATCGTTGATTTTACGGCCGTCTTCATAATACTGAGTACAAGCCTCAGTAGATACTGTGAAACCCTGAGGAACAGGAAGACCGATATGGGTCATTTCTGCAAGGTTTGCACCTTTACCGCCGAGGATTTCTCTCATAGTTGCATTACCTTCTGAAAAAAGATATACATACTTATGTGCCATTTTCATATTACCTCCATTTTTCTATTTTGCCACATTTTATTGTATAATAAAACAAATAAAATTTCAAGTGTTTATTTCATATTTTATCCATTTTCCCCCTTTTTTATAGATTATAAAAAACAAAGTGCGGAAAAAACCGCACTTTATTGTTGATATTTTATGAATAAATTTACTGGTTTATAATATTTTTAAAATACTCAAGTTGGGCTGATACCAGTTCAAGTTTATTTACAAGATAGTTTTCGGCTATTTTGCCTACCTCATATGTTATTTCGGGCGAAGATTTAAAACTAAAGCACTGTTTTGTATCTGACTCGCAGATATAGGAAATCATATCGAGTGCAGACTTTTGTATTTCTCTCGTCTCTGGTGCTCTCATTGATGAAAAACAGGTTTGGCATACTGCTCCGCCGTTATATGTATCAAAATATTCAAGTTCTTTTGTCTGGCAACAGCATATACACTCTCTTGTAGTAGGCATATATCCATTATTACATACGGCTTTGATTTCATAAATTGCTTTAAGACGCACAAGGGAGTCTATAAGGTCATCTTCTTTTGCTTTGGCAATCATATAAAGAGTGTTTAGGGTGAAACGGAAAAATTCTTCATCATAAATAATCTCATCTGCCATAAAAGATACAAGGTCAAGTATATATGATGCAAGGCTCATTTTTTCAACACTTGAACGAATATCATAAAAATTTTCTATGACATGCGCCGACGAAACATAACCAAGCCCTTTGCCTGTATCTATTACAAGTTCAGAATAGCAAAAAGGCTGAAGTGCAGAAAAGTCTTTATGCTTATGTGAGCGTATTCCCTTTGACATAACACTCATTTTGCCGTGCTCTGTTGCAAATATGGTAAAGAGTCTGTCGTTATCATTGAGATTGGTATATTTTAAAATGAGTGCTTCGGTTTTAATTATAGCCATTTTTATCTCCGTTATTGTATGAGGTCACTTAGTCCAAATTCTTTTAGACTGTTATTGGAATTTCTCCAGTCTGCTTTTACCTTTACCCACAGTTCCATAAATACTTTTGCGTCAAGCATCTTTTCACAGTCTATTCTTGCATTGGTGCCTATGGTTTTTAATGTTTTACCACCCGCGCCGATTATGATGCCTTTGTGTGATGCTTTTTCGCAGTATATATTTGCACTTATATCCCATATGGTTTCGCCGTCTTTAGTGCGGTTTTTCATTTTTACTATTTCTATTGCAATACCATGAGGAACTTCCTTATCCAAAAGGTTTAGCATTTTTTCACGGATTATTTCCGCTACTATCTGTCTTTCCTGCTGGTCGGTTATCATATCTTCGGGATAATACATCGGCCCCTCTGAAATATTTTCTTTTATAATTTCTTTTAGAAAGTCAACGCCATTTCCTGATTTTGCACTTACAAACACAACTTCTTTAAACGAATGGGCATCAGAGTATGCCTTTATTACGGGAAGAAGCGCTTCTTTTTTTATGGTGTCGGTTTTATTTATTACAAGTATTGCAGGGATATCCCCTATTTTCTCTAAAATAGCAAGTTCGTTTTGCGATATTTCCTCATTGGGTTCAACTACCATCAGAAGAAGGTCAACTTCGTCAATAGTGGTATTTATTGCTTTTATCATATTTTCGCCGAGTTTGGTTTTCGGGTTATGAAAACCAGGGGTGTCGAGAAATATTACTTGACTGTCTTCATCGGTCATAATTGCAAGAATTCTGTTTCTTGTTGTCTGAGGTTTTGCCGAGATTATTGATATTTTCTGACCGAGCATTTTATTGAGCAGTGTGGATTTGCCGACGTTTGGTCTTCCTACAATTCCTACATATCCTGATTTGAAAGATTTCATAAATATCTCCTTATCTTTTGAGATTTACAATTTCCATTACGGCTTCTTCTTTTTGTCGCATAATTTCTCGCTCTGTTTCATCTTCGTGGTCATAGCCGATAAGATGAAGAACAGAATGGCAGGTCAGATAGCCCATTTCACGCTCTATACTGTGTCCGAATTCTTTTGATTGTTCATCTGCCCTTTCGGCACATATTACAACATCGCCAAGGATTAGGCGACCCTCAAAAAAATCACCTGCATCTTCCTCGTATGAACTATCGATAAGATTGACAACGGGGAAAGAAAGTACGTCGGTAACAGAATCAACTCCTCTGTGTTCTTTGTTAAGACTTTTAATTTCGCCAGAATCAACTATGGAAACACTTACAAAACAAGGTGTATCTATTTTTTCGTATTCCAAAGTCTTTGTTACTGTATTCATTAAAAGAGATGTCATCTCATCTGTGAGGGCAGGGTTTTCACGCAAATCCTCAACATATATCTGATTGGTCATTTTATTTATCTCCTTTTTTATCTTTTGCACGAAGATTTTTAAGTCTTTCATCACGCTTTTCATACGCTTTTATAATTTTCTGCACCAAGCGGTGTCTTACAACATCGTGTTCATCAAGGTATGAAAAAGCGATATCGTCTATATTTTTGAGTACGCCTATAACATCTTTAAGTCCGCTTTTTTTGCCATCGGGAAGATCCATCTGAGTTATATCTCCCGTTACTATCGCTTTTGAATTAAAGCCGATACGGGTTAAAAACATTTTCATCTGCTCAGGTGTTGTGTTTTGCGCTTCATCTAAAATTATGAAACTGTCATCAAGTGTGCGTCCTCTCATATAGGCAAGAGGTGCAATTTCAATTGCTCCTTTTTCTGCAAGGCGGGTATAGTTTTCCATTCCGAACATTTCATAAAGTGCATCGTATAAAGGTCTTAAGTACGGATCAACTTTATTCTGCAGGTCGCCCGGCAGAAAGCCGAGTTTCTCCCCTGCTTCAACGGCAGGTCTTGTGAGTATTATACGGCTTATATTTTTCGCTTTGAATTCTCTTACCGCCATAGCAACCGCCAAGTATGTCTTACCTGTTCCTGCAGGACCTATGGCAAAGGTTACCGTATTATTTTTTATTGCTTCAATATAATTTCTCTGACCCAGTGTCTTACTTTTTACAGGTTTCCCTTTGCTTGTTATACAAATGCAGTCTTTTCCGTAAAGAGCACTTTCGTCTATCCCCTCTTTTGCCATATCTATTGCATAGGAAAGATTCTGGTCGGTTATAGACTCCCCCGACTCCAAAAGTTTAACAAGGCTCATTATAACATTTGATGCCTTCAATACATTTTCTTCACTGCCTGATATTTTAATAAGGCTGTCGCGGTTTAAAACCGATACATCAAATTCTTTTTTTATGGCATTGATATTTTTATCGAATTCTCCGAAAACGGAAATCACTTTTTCCATATCCGCAATTTCAAGTACTTTTTCCAAAATATAACCTCCGTTAAACCTCTATGGGAAGTTCCTCTGTTATATCTTCGATACATTCAAGGTTAAGTTTGACTTTTAAAGAACCGTCAGGATTGTCAAGACATTCTTTCTTTATATCCTCAACTTTTGCATCGCTTGGAAGAGTAACAAGAATACGGTTTTCAAGTTCGTCATATGCTCTTTTGAGAGTTTCTTCCCTATTTATTTTATATTCTGTTTTTATTATCTCACAATATTTCTGTTTTGTAAATCCCAAAGGTACAGAAAATTTACCTAAAAACTTCAAATTCTTTGTTTTAGTATCTGTTTTTACAAAGAACTTCTCATCAGAAACAGGGTTTATCAGAATTTTTTTTCCGAAGAAATTAAAAGTCCATACAGTTTTATCTTTCTTCCCTGTTTTATATGTTATATATTTTCCGTCAAAATCCGACTCAAGAGAATACTGGGTTTTTGCCTTTACTGTTCCTGCTGCGTGAACAAGACGGACAGGTGCATACTCATTTGCATCATACACTCCGCCTATTAAAAGTTCTCCCTTTCTTACATAATTGCCAACTGTGGCATATAATATGCCTTTTTCACACACTGTTTCGCAGACTACCCCATCTTTTTCTGCTACTATATTACATACATAATTTTCATCAAAAAAATCTGGCTTGGAAACTTTTTCCCTTACATCGACTCTTGCAGTTGTACCGTATATATCCACCCACACCCATGAAAGATGCTGACATTTTTTCCTCATATTATCGGCAATCTCATACACATCGGTTTTTGGAATAAATGTCCCCTGTTTTATTCCGCTTTCTTCAAGAAGTGTTATTATCTGTGAGTCGGTGAGAAATTCATTTCCTGTTATTTCAAAATCTTTTACAAAAAAAGAATTACAGCAAAACAAAAGCATAAAAACCGACGCCCCTATTATAAAACTGAGTCGGTTTCTGTATATAAAAAGTTTCATGGCAAGACCAAATCTGCCTTCAATTTTAAGAGTTACTCCGCACTCTTTCAAAAGTGAAACAGTTTTATTTATATGTGTGCTTAATATATCGGCATAATAGTTGTCTCCAACATTAGTTACATTTTTAAGATAAATATTTTCTTTTCGGCACTTTTCAAGAAAGACATTTATATCTTCGCCGATAAGTTTAACCCTTACGTAACCGACAACTGACCAGAAGATATGTATCACCACTTTTCAAAAATTTACTATGCAAATGATACTGCACTTATATTTCCGTTTATATGTATTTCATCTGCCGACAGAAGTGTTATTACAAGTGTATCTCCACTTATCAGAATACTGTCATTAAGGCACTTTATTATAATCATATCTTCTTCATATGATGAGATTGTATAATATCCGATTATACGGATACTTCCGTAAGTATATATAAGTTTATACCGAGGCAGAGATATTTCCTGGGAATTCATTTTTTCACTTCCTTGCATTTATATTCATATGAAATACAATTTGCAAATATGTTGAAATAAGGAGGTGGCATAAGTGAAAAAGTTCAGAAAAACGGGGACAGCATTTATTTGCATGTGTATTGTTATTTGTCTTATCTCAGAATATGAAAAAATATCATTGGAAATTTCTGATGCTCTTATTCTATGGACAAAGGTTCTTATTCCGTCTCTTTTTCCGTATCTTGTTTTATCCGGTTATCTTGTTTCATCAGGTGCTCTGGATATTTTCTCTCCGCTTTTAAAAGTTATATGTAAAATATTTAATATTTCCAAAAACTGCTCTGAAGTTTACATTGTTTCACTTATAAGCGGATACCCTTGCGGAGCGATTTGCACAAATGAGATGTTTAGTGAAAATGCAATCAGCAAAAACGAAGCCGAAAGGCTTGTGTGTTTTACCAACAATGCAGGTCCGCTTTTTCTTATCTCAGCAGTGGGAACAAATATGCTTTCATCAACAAAAGACGGTGTGGCACTTTACTTAATTCAGGTTTTGTCTGCCGCTCTTATAGGAGTGTTTATTGGATTAGGAAAAAAAGAACACACTACCAGTGGCACAAAATTTACAAAGAGGGCAAAACCTTTTACGAAATGCTGCGAAGATTCAATTAATACTATGCTAAAGATAGGTGCTTTCGTTGTAGTCTGTTCTATTATTGGAACGATAACAATTATTTTCTTTGAAAAACTGCCTTTTACCAAAAATTCAGATATATCCATAATAAGATGTCTTGTGTATTACATTTTAGAAATTTCAAACGCTATGAAATATATCTCAGACTTTGGTAATTCGCCTATCGTTTTTGCTTTTATATGCTCTTCGGCATCGTGGGCAGGTATATGCGTGATTATGCAGATAAAAGGTGTTTTATGGGAGGATTTCCCAATCAAAAAAATTATAAGTGCAAGATTTTTTCAGTCTGTTATAAGTTTCTTTATTGGGTTTATCTATAAAAGTTTTTCAGGATATTCTTTTTCCACATCAAATGAAAGTATAACTGTTTTTTCTCTTATACTGTGTTTTATAATTTTTGCATCGCTCATTTTTGCAAAAAAGAAAAACTATCATTTTTAAAAATGATAGTTTTTTAAATTAAAGAATATAAACTATTACATTCCGTCTGCCGAACTGCAAACACTCTGCTTTAGTATTATAGAAAAGGTCTACTTTATTACCTTTAATTGCTCCGCCTGTATCTTCTGCGGTGCAGTATCCGTATACATATTTACCATCGGCTGATACAATATACATTTTTGTACCCAAAGGAATTACTCGGGGGTCAACAGCAACTGTTCCGGGTTTTGCAAAAGTTCCCGTTGCGGTTATACCGTACTGAGGGTGACCAGGCATTTTACCGCAACTTTCAAAAGAAAGGTCATATGCAGTAGCCTGACAGTTGAGTACTCTTTTGTAACTTAGCGGCTGACCGTTTACTAAAAGTTCGTTATCAGATGTTCCTTCGCTTACAACTTCATCAATGGGCTGTGTGATTATCTGCTGACTTACACATTCTCTGGAAAACTCAACGCCGTCACGGTATTCTATTTTATATTCGTTAAGTGCCAAACCGTCAACACCTTGTGACACTACTTCTCTTCTTCCGCGGTATGCATTGGAATCATAAACTGTTGTTGAAGAAAAAGGCACTGCTTCTTCCTTATAGAGTGTTGCATAATCAACCTTTGTAATTCTCATTTTATTTCCGTTTGGTTTGAGTTTGTCATCAAGATTAACATCATAGATATCATCAAGGTCTGCATTTATTGAACCTTTTAATATGAAATCTCTGTATGTTTCTGCGTCTGTCCAATACGAAAGATTCTGTCCTTCAAATTCAATGTCAAGAGATTTGAGTCGTTTAATAACGATTGTGTTGTCTTCACTGACGGGTTTGTTTACAGAAGGATATATCATATCAGTTTCTTTGAGTTGTATACCCTCTTGCCCGATTATATCTTTAACGATATTCTGGTCTGTATATACAGTATAAGTTTTACTGCCGTCTATTATAGTAACTGTATCGCTCCATGGTGCAGCGAATACTGATGTAACCGACATAAGAAATACTAATGTCAGCAAAAGTGAAAATATACATCTTGACTTCAAAAACTTATCATTGTGTATGGATTTTATAATGAACATAATATCCACCTCCTGATTTAGATTTTTAATCAACAGCCTACATTTTAGTCCAAGAAATTTAATTTGTCAAATTTGTTAAGAAAAAATTATGTGCATTATTTACAAAGTGGGGGTAAAATGCGTTATTTCGATGCAAACACGCCTGTAAATCCCTAAAACACTATGTTTTCACCATGTTTTTGTCCCATTTTAAGATTATTCGGTTGTTAATCAAAAATTACAAAATTGTTACATCACAAGTTTTTTTTGTGAATTCTAAACAAATTTTATATCACTCTTTTCAACAAGATGTAGTATGAAAAGTTGTTTTTTCAGCCTATATATTGAATTTTGACAAAAATCAAGGTGTTTTGAGGTGAAAAACAAAAATTAAATAAAACTTTATTTCGTGCATTTTTTAAATATTTACGATATACAAGCAAAAACGCTGATTTTGGATTTCAAAATTTCAATAAAAATCTTCACAAAATTGATTAAAAATAAAGAAAAACACAGTAATAATCGACATTTGTCAACTATTTCCGTGTTTTTTTCTTCTATTATATATACATCATTTTGTTATGAGTTTTTTATACTCATCATAACCGTATACAGAGTTAAGCACATCAAGCATCATATTGGCAGACATTCTTTCGGGAAGTCCGAGTTTTTTAAGAAATGCACTGCGTTTTATATGGCTGTCTGAAAATCCGCTTAAACCGTCGGAAAATAAATCCGCTTTTGTAATAAGGCGTTTTGATTCACCGTTATCATTTATTTGAGTTGACGCATCTTTCAAGGCTGAGAGTATTATTTCATTACTTACGCCCTCAACACCGAGAAACCCCTCTTTTGACGGCTTGTCTTTGCGTTTTTCCTTGCCTTTTATGTCTGGGATATAGGCGTGTTTGACATTTTTGGATTTAAGATTGTTTTTTATATAATTTCTAATCTGAAATCCTGCCCTGTCGCTGTCGGTAAAAATTATAACTCCGTTTTTATCCGCAAATGTCTGAATCAATTTCAGAAGTTTTTTGTTTTTAAATATCATAAAACCATCTGTTACAATAATTGTTGCATCAACAAGTGATGAAAGTTTGATTTTGTCATAATTTCCTTCTACAACAATTGCCTCTTTAATTTTAAGCATACAATCTACTCCGATTAGTTTCTCAGACTGTGAATTGGTGCTGGAATACGTCCGCCACGGGCAATGAACTCTTCGCTTGACGCATTATTTACACTCATTACGGGGCCTGTGCCGAGAAGTCCGCCAAATTCAACGATATCTCCTACTTTTTTGCCTGGTGCAGGGATAAGACGAACTGCGGTGGTTTTATTGTTTATCATACCGATTGCCGCCTCATCTGCAATTATGGCTGAAAGTGTTGATGCAGTTGTATCTCCAGGTACAACTATCATATCAAGACCCACAGAGCATACACAGGTCATGGCTTCAAGTTTATCAAGACTGAGTGCACCGCATTTTGCGGCACTTATCATACCTGCATCTTCTGAAACAGGGATAAATGCTCCTGAAAGACCGCCCACATATGACGATGCAAATACGCCGCCTTTTTTAACGGCATCATTTAAAAGGGCGAGAGCAGCAGTCGTTCCGTGCGTTCCGCACTTTTCAAGACCCATTTCTTCCAATATATATGCAACGCTATCACCTCTTGCGGGAGTAGGTGCGAGTGACAGGTCCACTATACCAAAAGGTACACCAAGGCGCTTTGATGCCTCGAGTGCTACAAGTTGTCCCATACGTGTAACTTTAAATGCAGTTTTTTTGATGGTTTCGGAAACCACGCCGAAATCTTCGCCTTTTACTTTTTCCAAAGCGTGTTTTACAACACCCGGTCCGCTTACACCGACATTTATTACGCAATCAGGTTCCCCTACTCCGTGATAAGCACCTGCCATAAACGGATTGTCTTCTACACTGTTACAAAATACTACGAGTTTAGCACAACCAAAACCGTCACTGTCTTTTGTAAGGTCAGCACATTTTTTGATTACTTCACCCATAAGTTTAACGGCATCCATATTTATACCCGCTTTGGTATTGCCGACATTTACAGATGAGCATACAATATCGGTCTCGGAAAGTGCTTCGGGAATAGAATTAATTAAAATTTTATCAGCCTGAGTAAAACCTTTATGAACAAGTGCTGAAAATCCGCCGAGAAAA
>JAZQDA010000188.1:0-15889 GCA_045546535.1 Clostridia bacterium
GCAATTCCTGTCATCTTCGACTGTGTTGAGCGTAAGTTCATCTGGTGCGATATGAACCTCGGAATTGAGCGTAGCCATTATGGTGGTATCAACCTCGAAAGCAATCTCACTGGTGTAACTGCAACTTGTTACGCTATGACCCACCTTAACAAGCCTAACATCTACGACCTCGCAATGCTCAATGCGATGGCAAGAGGTACTGTGGTCACTGACCGCAATGAGGCAGACATCATTTTCAGTAATGATACTACCGTTCCTTTTGAAATCGTTGTTGAGAAAGACGAGACCACCGGAGAGGAAAAGCGTGTGGTTAAGGATAAGGTAGACGTGCCGATTATCACTTCTTTCGACACTGACTACTTTATGGGTAATCTCCTTTAATGTCAATAAATATAGACAAAACCCAGCGTTTTGTTCATTATAATTGACATTGTGGCTGTAAACTCTCATCCTTCTACTTTACGGCAGGGTTTGCCTTTAATAAACTCGACATCATTGAGAGAGTTTAATTTCCACTATATGAAGTTTATTTTGTGGCTATGAATGCTCATCCTTCTAATGATAGGTTCAACTCCTATTGCAAGCGTGGATTGTTTGATAGAGCATTCGATTTCCACTGAATATATTGGGCGGCACACTATACTCATCCTTCTTCTTATATAAAAACTTGAAATTTTTACCGAGTATAGAATTTCCGCAAGACATATTTTCTCTCTTTTCTTTGCGGCTGGCTTTGGTCATCCTTCTACCGCCGAAAGGCACTTGATTTGGGATTAAGACTACGACCAATAAATTTCCGCAAAACGCTTTCTCTGGCGGCTATTCAATATCATCCTTCTTAAAATTAGGGAACTTTGTGTCGCAGGTTCGAGTCCTGCCACCCCGACAATCGGGGTGTGGCGCAGTTGGTAGCGCAAAAGTATTTAACGATATTGAAATTCCCGCTTGAAAAAATATAAAAATATTTTTGAAAAACCTCTTGACATAAGTATAAACTTGTGATATAATCATAAGCGTAGTGAGGAACACCACAAATGAATACTTCCGGCTGCAAAGGCTCATCCTTCTTACCTTAATAGGAACAAACTGCTAATTTGTATTGAGAGCCTTAAATTCCCGGATAAAAGTTTGGTCGGCTATTTGATTTCATCCTTCTTACTTTACATATTAAAGCCAAACCGCAAATGTGGGTTCGAGTCCCATCGCCATCAGAAGATGGTGTGGTCAAACGGATATGACGGCGGTTCTATGATGACGAAATCAAGATTACCGAATTTATTTTAATCTTAATAAATAAGATAGAATAACACTACAAAATAACTTATAAATGAGGTATTCACGATGGCAAGCAAAATTACACGACAGGCAACAAACGGTATTGAGAAGCAGTTTCTCGACAGATTCAATTCTCTGTGTCAAACCAGAAGTAGTTGGCAGGTATGGTCAGACTTCATCACAGTAGCAGCCATTGCTCTGGCTAACTCGGTTGATAGAAAATCCGAACTTCACGACAAGCGTGAGAAAGAATATGAGGACTGCATTAAGAGACTCGGTGGTATGGAAGTTCCGGCAGAAATGCTCGGTCTTATCACTATGGCTCTTGAAGAAAATCCCGAACAAGATTTCCTCGGTTCGATGTTTATGAGACTTGAACTCGGAAACCATTGGAAAGGTCAGTTCTTCACTCCTTACAGCGTTTGCAAGGCGATGGCAGAAATTAACGCTCCCGACCTTGAAGCAACCATTGAGGCAAAAGGCTGGGTTTCTGTTAATGACCCTGCTTGCGGAGCAGGTGCAACGCTAATTGCGATGGCAAACACAATGAAGAACCACGAAGTCAATTATCAGAATCACGCATTGTTCGTGGCACAAGATATTGACCGAGTAGCAGGAATGATGTGTTACATTCAACTTTCTTTGCTGGGTTGTGCCGGTTATGTAGCGATTGCAGATACGCTCTGTGACCCTCTTGTTGGCAGTAACGTTTTGCAGCCAATGCCGAATGAGAACCAAGAAGTTTGGTACACTCCGATGTATGCTTCCGAAGTGTGGCATTTCAGAAGATTGTTCAATATGATGGACTCATTCTTTAAAAGAACTTGATATTTCCCAAAACCTTACCGATTTTTCACCTCCTATTTTTCATAAAAATTCTCCTTTCTGTATGCGTTGTTGTGTGTTGTTGTTAAATCCTTTCTTTTAATCGGTGAAACCGTGAAAACGGACTGCAAGTTGTTTCGATAAAGGTCTTGCAGAATAGATATGCTGGCGTGGTGGAATTGGCAGACACGCAAGATTAAGGTTCTTGTGTCTCCGTGACGTGCGGGTTCAAGTCCCGCCGCCAGCACCAGAAATCAATAAGGTGCTACGGTTATAACTCATTCAATCATATGCAGGAATGGGAATGCAAGCGAACTTTATAGAGTTTTAAAAATGCGGTTTGATAGTCGAGCAGTAGTTCAATGGAGTTTGAGGAACAGCCTTTTGATGATATATGCGGATGTAGTTCAATGGATAGAACAATGGACTTCTAATCCATAGGTTGTAGGTTCGAGTCCTATCATCCGTGCCATTAAAATTTAATATGCGGGTGTGGTGGAATGGCAGACACAAGGGACTTTTTCATTGACATTTAGAGCAATCTAAATACCTGAAAAGGTTGAGCATCAAGGTAGGAAACTCCTTGTTTGAATGTGGGCTAAAACGGCGAAAGAGTCAATGGAAACGCCGTGCTAAATTCGCAGCAAAGACCCTACCCAATGGGTTAATGTCAGGGTTGGAAGGAACATTACATAAGGTTAGCGTAAAACCGGTCTTTGTCTGTGATAAATGTGTAGAGAGTATATACCCACTGCCTAAATCGAAAGATATGGCAAAGACGTATTCCAGACTACAACAACATCGTTGGCTTACGAAATCATAAGTAAGAGTAGTAAGAAAATCCCTCGGTGGCGACACTGTACGAGTTCGAGTCTCGTCACCCGCACCATCCCCGCCAATGAGTACATCCGATATTAGTTCGGATATGGCATAGGAATGAAACCACGTGTTTGGGAGCGTGTCATCTGGTAGAACAGCAGATATGAAAGATAACGCAGAATAAAGGTTTCCGTAGCAGATTTTATTGGTATAAGTTTTCCGACAACGATATGGTGGAAAACATCTGGGTCAGTAACTCAACTGGTAAGAGTACCCGGCTCATAACCGGATTGTTTAAGGTTCGAGTCCTTACTGACCCACCAATACGGTAGGGTGGTAGAGTCTGGCTTAATACACCGGTCTTGAAAACCGGCGGCGGGTCAAACCGCCCGTGGGTTCAAATCCCACCCCTATCGCCAACGGGATGTGTTGACATTTACTATTTTCCAACGACCCCACGATAAACGGTACGAAAATGGCGTTCCCACTCTGACGAGACAGAGGAATTATTGTCGTAGATGCGAATATAGGCGGCGTAAAAATGTGATATGCGCTTTGCAAAATCGTCGTTAGCAACCTCCGTGGTCACTGCTCCTATGGCTGATGGTGACTTGCGACAACTGCGGTAAGTGAGAAGAAGAAAACTCTCTGTTGGCGGTGAAATGATATATCTGCCCTCGGTGCTGACACCTATCAGACATTTACCCAGCGTTACACCCTCTACCGATACGATAAATCGGGGTAACACAAAATAGCGAGGGCTTACAGATAAATGATTGCAGAAATAGACAGAAATGCGGTTCAAAGGTTTCTTGACGATGGTTGTGCATCGTAACTGGCTGCACGGTGAACAAGAAACTTGCGAATTGGCGGTGATTTAGCATTAGTCGGATTGTGTTAATCCGAGGCGTGGAAGATGGCGTGGCTACGCAAACCAACTGACAGTGTTTAGGCGTGGAGTAAGTGAGATGCTGTTCGGCTAATGCGAAAATCATTAAATCAATCTGGAGGTGGTTAATATGTTCCACAATGTTGTTATTGGAAAACCGATTGTAAATATTGAAACATTACTTGCCACCGATAAAAAGGATTGGGAAGAAAACGAGAAAGAGAAAACTCTTTTCACTGAAACAAGGTTCTTACCGGCAATTATGAAAGAAGCAGGTATTGTGCAATCCACAGGAGAGGTCAGAAGAAACAAACCCGAACTTATGATTACTCTGGATAAACCTGATTGTATCAATATCAAATGGGGCAAGAAGTTCCTCTACATAGTAGTCGGAGAATAATATACGGTGGATTGGTGGAATTGGCAGACACGGCAGACTCAAAATCTGTTGCCCTCACCCGGCGTATGGGTTCAAGTCCCATATCCACCACCAATATCGGGATATAAGTCAATTTGGTAGACGGCGTGATTTGGGTTCACGAGGCTGTCGGTTCGAGTCCGGCTATCCCGACCATTTATAAAACAACAAAGGAGAGAAGAAAGATGAAGTATGATGCCCTCGGCACGAGAATGAAGAAGTATGAGTATGTTTCAAGAACTCATCTTGTCAATCGTTGCCCTGTGATTATCCGCATTGATGGCAAGGCATTCCACACATTCACAAGAGGTTTTAAGAAACCATTCGATGAAGTCCTCGTAAAGTCTATGCAGGAAACAATGAAATACTTGTGCGAAAACATTCAAGGCTGCGTTCTGGGGTACACACAATCTGATGAAATTACTCTTGTCCTTGTGGATTACAAGAAGATTGACAGTTGTGCGTGGTTTGACTACAACATCCAGAAGTGTGCGAGCATTTCCGCAAGTATGGCAACTCTGGCATTTAACAAATTCTTCAAGGAAAATGTTGAGAAATGGGTAAAAGAGACATTTCCCACAAACTATTTAGGACATTCGTGCAGAGAAGCAGATGAAACTCTTACTTATGATTTGAATTTAAGAGACAGATATTACACTGCAATCAGCAAGGGTGCAATGTTCGATTCCAGAGTATTCAACATTCCGAAAGAGGAAGTCACCAACTGTGTTCTGTGGAGACAGAATGATGCAACCAGAAATTCCATCGAAATGGTTGGTCACGCTAACTTCTCTCAAAACCAGTTGCACAAGAAGTCTTGCAACGAAATTCAGGATATGTTGATGCTCCAAAAGGGTATCAACTGGAACAATTTCCCGACACACCTTAAAAGAGGTAGTTGTTGCATCCGCAAGGTTGACGAGACAACCGGACGTAGTAAGTGGGTTATCGACACTGAAATCCCTATCTTCAAGGGAGACGGAAGAAAGTACATTGACGATTTAGTGTTTATCGGAGAGTAATGCTGGAGGTAATATGGGCTATCGTGGAAGTCAAGAAAGAAACAGAAGATTAAAGAAACTTTGCGATGAGACCAAATATTCCTCACGTGGAGCAGGTGCTTTCTATGACGAGGACAAAGGCAGATATGTCAAATATTCTCCGAGAAGAAAGCCCGGACACACAAAATTTCTCCGCAGAGTTGCTAATCGCAAGGTTAGAAGAAACAAAGACTATTTAAGGAATGGTCAATACCGCAAGGTGTATGACTACTGGTGGGAGTTATTCTGATGAGAAGATTATTTATAATGCGAAAAGATTTGAAGATGTCTCCCGGCAAACTTGCAGCACAAGTCTCTCACTGCGCCGAAGCATATTGGACGAGAGGACTTCGAGCAAATGCAAAACTCTTGGAAGATGGCTCGTATGAGATTAGAGGAACTATCTCAAAGGAAATCTTCGAGGGATATGTGAGCGGAACATTTACAAAGACGATTTGCCAAGCAAGAAATAAGAATCACTTGCTGAAGGCAAAAGAAATGGCTGACGAAATTGGTTTGATTGAGGGAGTGCATTACGGTCTGATATATGACAAGTGCTTGACCGAATTGAAGCCGGAAGAAGATGATGGAACAACTCTCACCGGTATCTGGTTCTGTCCTTTGGCAGACGATACCGCACATTACATAAGCAAGAAATACCATTTATATATGTGATGAGCGAAGTACATAGTTTCATAAATCATTTTCACAAAGTCAGCCCGACAGATGATGTAACAGAAGTCTTTACCTGTGGTTGCTGTTATTGGTTTGCTCACATTCTATGCAGTAGATTTGAAAATGCAAAGATGATGTATGACCCAATCATAAATCACTTTGTCGCACAAATCGGAGACAGACTATATGACATCACCGGAGATGTAACAGACAAATATAAAGTCGTTGAGTGGGAACACTTCGATGACGAACTTGAAAAGCAAAGAATCGTGGATTATTGCATTGCTTTTACAAAACAATAAAACACGCATTTTATTATTAAAATTTTACCAAAATAAGGAGTTTTTACGATGGAAATGGGAAAAGAAATGGTAAAGCCCAATGAGAACGCAAAGGTAGGCTGTGCATCTACAAGCAGTATGTGCTATCCAGTACCGGCATTCGGGGGAGTTAAAATTGGCGATTTGGTTATTGGCAGAGATGGTTTCGCTTTTGGAGTGAAATACAATTCACCTGAAACTATGCCAAAGGAAGCCAATACCTATCTGTATGTTGATAACGGTCAGGTAAGACTTGCCAACTATAAGGACGGTCAGCGAATCAGCGACATCGGCATTATGGAGAGCATTGCCGATATTCAGGTGTTGAATGAAAAGGTTGTTATGGTGACTTTCTCCGATGGAAAAGTTGAAAAGGCTGTTATTGATACATACGATACTTTTAACATTGAGCAGGGTATCGCAATCTGCATTATGAAGAAATCTTTCTCCAAGATTTCAAACGACAACGGCAGTTCTGTTTATAACAAACTCGTCGAGTATGGTCTGAAGGCTTACAATGACATCCTTGCTGCCGAGACCAAGGCAGAAGCCGAGAAGCAGGAGAAGAACGCCAGAGCAAAGAGAAAGGCTGAAAAGGCACAGCGTAAGAGAGCAAGAAAGGCTGCTGAAAAGCGAGAAGCCGAAATCGAAATCCAGAAAGAAGCGTATCTCCGTGCAATGCGTGAACTCCATACGGTTGCAGCGAAATAACCAAGGCAATAGTAGGGAGTGGGAAACCGCTCCCTCATTTTGCTATTTACATAGAAAAGAGTGAGATTGTGAATATTTTGAGTTTTCTTCTTTTTGTAGGTGTCATTGCCCTTACGGTTTGGCTGATTTGCAAAACCAAGAAAGAGGATATGGGTTGTGACTTCGATTGTAAGAATTGTCCTTTCCCGCCTTGCACCAAAGAGGAAATTGAGAGAATGAAGAAAAAGAGGAACGAATAATGGCAGTGTGTATTACCGGTGACTGCCACGGCGAATTTAATAAGTTCTCCACAAAGAGATTTCCAGACCAAAAGGAATTAACAAAAGATGATTTTGTTATTGTCTGTGGAGATTTCGGCTTGTGGCACGACTGTAAAGAAGAAAGATACAATCTTGATTGGTTAGCCAAAAAGACATTTACTTTGTTATTCGTGGACGGTAATCACGAGAATTTTGACAGATTGAAGAATGAGTTCCCTGTTGTCGATTTCCACGGTGGTAAGGCTCACAAGATTAGAGACAATATTTATCATCTGATGAGAGGATATGTATTTGACCTTTGTGGAAAGAAGTTTTTCGCATTCGGGGGTGCAAGCAGTCACGATATTCAAGATGGTATTTTGTATTTTGAGGATTACCCAGATACAAAGGCTCTGGTTAAGGATTATAACCGAAGAACCGAGCAAGGTCAGATGTTGCGAATTAACCGCCTGTCTTGGTGGAAACAAGAATTGCCTACACAGTACGAAATGCAGCGTGGCAGAGACAATTTGAAGAAAGTCGGCTATAAGGTTGATTTTGTGATTACACATAGTCCACCGAGGGAAGTGTGCTGCTGGTGCGGATATTATGATACCGATAAAATCATCTCTTATTTTGATAGATTGCTAAAAGCAGGATTATCTTTTAAAGAATGGTGGAGCGGTCATTTGCACAAAAACCAATATAGCATTTATCGCAAGTACAATATTGTTTATCAGGACATAGTGAGAATAGTTTGAAAAAGGCAGAAAGAATCGGAGAAAAGAACATTAACCATCAAGGGTTAGAGATGGAAATAATTGATTATAAAGACAGAAGAAATATGGAAGTTAGATTTAGCGATGGATTTATTTTCCACGGAGCAAGTTATCATAATTTTCTAACAGGTAGTCTAACAAGTTTATTATTTCCAGATTTTCTCGGAGTTGGTTGTATTGGTGTCGGAGAATACAAGTCGAGAGAAAACAGGATTAAAACAACAGCATACATAAAATGGACTTCGATGCTAACACGGTGTTATAGCGACAAATATATAAAGCAGCAAAATTATAGTTCTTGTGTTGTTTGTGACGAATGGTTGAATTTTCAGAATTTTGCAAAGTGGCATTATGAAAATTACTATGAAATTGAAGATGACTGCCTTGAACTTGATAAAGACATTATTGAAAAAGGAAACAGAATATATAGTCCAGATAAGTGCATTTATGTACCACATAAATTAAACACAATATTGTGTAACAGACATAATGACAGAGGACAATGTTTACTTGGAGTTACTAAAAAAGAAGGCAAATATATTGCTGCTTGTAGTATAGATGGCAAGTCTAAATACTTGGGTACGTTTGATAGTGAATACGAAGCATTTTTGGTTTACAAGGCTAAAAAAGAAAGTGAAATTAAGAGAGTGGCAGAACAATATAGAGGTAGAATACCAGACCACATTATCGAACTTATCAAAATGTATAAAGTAGAAATGACAGATTAGGGAGTGATAGATTATGGAGAAAATGTTCTTTGTAGCAGATATTCACGCAGGACATAAGAACTGCCTTGCGTTTGATAATAGACCATTCAAAACCATTGAGGAACACGATGAGGCAATTATCCGAAACTGGAATAACAGAGTTGGCATTGATGATGATGTTTGGATTCTCGGAGATTTCAGTTGGTACAACGCAACAAAGACTATCGAATTCTACAAGCGATTGAATGGCAATAAACATCTCTGCATCGGCAATCACGACAAGAAACTTTTGAGAAACAAAGAGGTTCGTGATTTGTTTGTGGAGATTGTGGATTATAAGGAAATTCAGATTTCCAAGGATTGTGGGATTGTTCTTTCACACTATCCTATTCCTTGTTTCAACAATCACTATTACGGCTGGTATCATCTCTACGGTCACGTTCATAAGTCGTTTGAGTGGAATATGATGGAGAATGTCAAATTCCAGATGTCGGCTCTCTACGACAAAGAGTGCCGGATGTATAACGTCGGTATTATGATTCCATATATGGAGTTTATGCCGAAAACACTTGAAGAAATTGTTGAAGCAGAAAAAGTTTATTCAGCATTGAGAGGGATTGTCAATGTCTAAATGTTTATATTGTCAAACTGAATTGCCTGAAGGTTATGGTATGGTCTGTTCTTCTTGTGAGAAAGACTTGCTGAACCATTCGGGGGATTGCAGAAAATGTTTACACTTTAACTACTGTACTGATAAGGGTAATCACGCTTATCGTGGTTGTGGTAAATATTTCATAGATAAAGATGAATATGTGAAAGTAGTAAGGTGCAAGGAATGCAGACATCGCAAAGAAGCATTTGACGGAAATCCTTGTTGTGGACGATTGCGTACATCAGTTCCTTATGTTCGAGATGAAGATTTCTGTTCATATGGAGAAAGGGTTGGTAAATAACAATGTTAATTTGTACTTGTCCTATTGATGAGGATTGTCCTGCAACTGGCTCTGGTTGTGAGTGCTTTCCTTGGTGTGAAAATCTAAAAGATGACGGAACGGAGGATGACAATGATTTGCAGAGAATGCGGAGCAAAAATGTACTTGGATGACAAGGACTACAATTTCAAAGGAAATTATGATGACTATTGGAATTGTGAGGAATGTCAAACTTCGTGTATTGAAGAAGTTAGGTTCGGTCAGTCTTTTAGAGAAATCTGGCATTCAGAAAATAACAACGAGGTCAAGGACTACACCATAAAACATAAGATACAAACCAACGGAGAAAGGAGAAAGCCAAATGCTTAACTTTATTATTGGCGCAGTGGTCGGGGGATTCGTAACTCTATTTTGTATGGCTCTGGTTTCTGCAAATAAGAGAGCAGAATGTGCGGAGTGTGATTATTACAAAAGCCGATTTATTTCTATTGTTGATATAATTAAACTCATTATCAGCAGATACCGCATTGATGAATTGACTGCTGATGATGCCATTCACCAAATTGAAAATGAATTGAGGTTATAATCTATGTATGCAGATGCACATTCTTTAAGAGCAGCACCGAGAATCACAGGAGAGTTATACTTAACAAATACCATTGTTAATGGTCGTGTGCTTGTCAGATATAAAAGAGGTAATCTTGCCGCAGGATGGCTACCTATTAAACATCGCACAGTAAGGAGAGTGGTTATATGCCAACAGGTAACATTCAGTTAGGCAACGGAACAATCCTGTTTAATGGGTTAAGTGCCGGAGTTACTACAATTTCAGAAGCAGAGATAACCACCGAAGGTAATTTTGTAGAGAAAGATTTTAAAGTTATCAACCTTTCAACACCGAGAGAAATAATGTTTGAAGGCACAATGAAAGTCCCGCTCAAATGGAAACTACGTTGGAAGTGGGACATATTTAGGGCTAAACTCTCCGCTTATAGAAAGTATAGAAAAACACTAAAACGCATTAAGGAATTATACAAGTTGGAGAGGAAGTTGAAAAATGAAAATTCTTGAAAGTGTAAGACTTGCAATGCAAATCTTCCCAAACAGTTTTATAAACCACAACAATGAGATTATCCTTATTCCGAAATTCAATGTTTACACTTTACTTGATGATGTGGAGACCGACGAGGATTTCAAGGTAAAACTCTGTGAGTGGTTAAGCCGGGATTGTTGCTGTGCTTTGAGATATTCCCATCAAAAGAGATTGAATAGATACTATCAAGAAAACACAGATAGGTTCAACCAAATTTGCGGTACTAACTTCACGGTTGAGCAGATGGATTTCATCTATACATATTTAGGTAATGGTGTTAAGCACGAACTTACGAGACAATTCGTGAGTGGTGGTTTTGACCTTGCTATTATCGAAAGATACTTACAGGAGAGGGAGAAAAAGTAATGAAATTATACGAGATTGAGGGTACTTTCAATTTTAAGAAATCAGTAGAGGATTATCCCTTTATTGGAGAGGTTTCTTGTGAGGTAGAGATTGGCAAAATTGTGGAGTACGATGGCAGTTATTATTCTGCTTGTATTCTCGAACCTCATCATAATGCTGCCGGTGTTCGTAAGGTCGATGATTTGAACCTTGATATTGATGCCGAAACATATGCAGAACCGAATGTGACTTGTCCTGTTTGCGGTCATTCCGATGATACAAGTTTTGAGTTGGATAATTCGGGAGATGACTATGAGTGTCCTCGCTGTGGTGCTATCTTGAAATATGAAAGAGAGATTACCGTGGAATACTCCACAAGTGTTGTTAAGTTACCGAAAGTGAGCAGAGATAAATGACCGATGTTTTAATTTCAATTCAGCCAAAATGGTGTGAACTAATTGCTAATGGTATCAAGACGTTAGAGATTAGAAAAACAAGACCAAAAATGGAAACGCCATTTAAGGTTTATATATATTGCACACAAGCACGAAATCCAATTAGAGATTCCGGCAGAATCTTAATGTATGAAGATGATTTGGCTTTAACAAATCGGTGGGGTCAAGGTAAGCGTGTTGAAAATCCTTGTGGTGCTATGATGGAAGGAGAATTTTTCCTCAACGGAAAAATCATAGGTGAATTTATCTGTGACAAGATAACCCGCTTTGATGGCGAGTTCTGGGATGACGAAACATATGAAAGACTCCAAGAGATGTATGAACCCGATGACTTCAATGAATATGGAGAGTATGAATACACGACTATTGCAACAAACGAGGATGATGATTACAGGGATAATTGGGTTTGTAAACAGTCGTGTGTATCTTGGGAAGAATTAAGAGAATATATCGGAACAGGCAGCCACGAATTTTATGGATGGCACATTTCACACCTTAAAATTTATGATGCTCCAAAGGCATTAAATTCACTCTCCACTATTGATACTGTTGCAGTTAAGAAGTGCGAACATAGAGAACGTGTTTTTAATAATCCTGACCTTGTAAATGGTGCGTGGCTTCCCGGAAGTTTCGTTTGTAATAAAGACGAATTAGATTGGTGTTCTAAATGCAAGACAAAGCCAATAGTTAGACCGCCACAAAGTTGGTGTTATATAGAAAGTGTAGGTGTTTAAATGAGAGAGCCTTATGATGGAAAAGTAAACCCTCGTTTGGTTTATGAAAGATTTAAGAACTGCGTTTTCTATTGTGTCTCTAATGGTAAAGGCAATCAATCAGTTGTAGAACCTTGTGTTTTGAAGTTTTCCTATAATTTATTGATGATTAAAACATTCGATAAAAATTGGAAATTAGGCGATACTTCTCGTTGTTTCGATTGGGAGAATATGTTTCTCAATTATGATGAGGCAAAGAAACTCGCAAAAGAAAGAAACGATAGAATTTCTTCTTTTAGGCATAGACCGTATTTATCTCACCAAATATTAAAAGAGCATTTTGATGAATTAAAAAGAGCAGAAACACTAATAAACAAGATGCTATTAGGTTTTGAAAATTATGGTGGTATTGACTTTTGTGATGTGAATGCCGGAGGAATTCAAGTAAGAATCCATCACAACAGTATTTCTGGATATACATATGGTCAGCAAAAGACAATTCTTTATGACTTTTCAAATATTGATGAGATACCTTTTGAAGTAGTAAGAGAATTTGTCAGAATTGATGTTCCAGAAGCAATCCAAAGAGAAAAGAAGTTTATTGCAGACGGAGAAAAGTACGGATGGGATTGAAAAATGACAGAAAGGTGGAATAAAAATGAGACACGAAAATATCTATCACACTTGCGATAGATGTGGAAATAAATTAAAAAAGCGTAATTTCTTTTCTGAAATGTTTCCCCATAGAAGAATTTCTACTTTATATCAAAGAGAAGTATTTGAAAGAGAAGAACAGCACTATAAGGTAAATGATAAGGGAGATTGCGAGGTAGAAATCTATCTTGCAAGTGGTGTTAATGAAACTGCAATCGAGTTATGTAGCAAGTGCCGACGTGCTTTTAAGAGATTTATGTTGAATAGGTAGGAGTTGCATATGATTATAAAAACAAACAGAATTATTGAACTGGTTTCACTTCTCAATGAGTATAGAGATGCTTACTATAACAGAAATGAGAGTTTGGTAAGTGACAAAGAATATGATATGCTCTTTGATGAGTTGGTGAAACTGGAACAAGAGCAAGGCTTAATCCTTGCAAACTCTCCGACACAAACAGTCGGATATGAAGTTGTAAGCCAACTGAAAAAGGTAACACATAATCACCCTCTGTTATCATTGGGTAAAACCACAGAGATTCAGGAGTTCTACGATTACTTCAAGGGATTGCCTATGTTGCTTATGGCGAAAATGGACGGACTTACTTGTTCTCTGCTTTACAGAGATGGTAAGTTGGTCAGAGCCGAGAGCCGTGGTGATGGTGAGACCGGTGAGGACATTACCCACAATGCAAAGGTGATTGTAAATCTTCCTTTGGAGATTCCTTTCAAGGGTGAAATGATTATTGATGGTGAGTGTATCATTACCCGCCACGACTTCGAGAGAATCAATAAGCCTTTGGTTGAAAAAGCAGAAAAGGAAGCAACAGCAGCGGGATTGACCGGCAAGGATTTCAAGGAGTATGTGAGAAAGCATTCTTATGCAAATCCTCGTAACCTTGTTAGTGGTTCAGTTCGTCAGTTGGATAGCGGAGTTGCCGCAAAGAGAAACATCCGCTTTATTGGCTGGAAGTTGCACAGTATGAAAAATCCCGATGGTACACCTTATGGGGTTGATAAACATACCCACGGACTTATCCACCTTGAAAAGTGCGGATTTGAAGTTGTTTCAAATATCACGATGATTGACAATAGCGTTTCCGATTATGAGAATGCTATTGAGTCCATCAAGAATGATTGTGAAAAACTCAATTATCCGATTGATGGTATGGTCGGTATGTTCGATGATATTGAATATGGTAACAACCTCGGCAGAACCGGTCATCACCCAAGACATTCTCTTGCATTCAAATTCTATCAAGAAGATGTAGAAACCACATTGAGAGACATTGAATGGTCTCCCAGCCGAACAGGTCTTATCAATCCTGTGGCTATCTTTGATGCCATTGAGATTGACGGAACTACTGTTTCTCGTGCCACTCTGAACAACGTGAGCATTATCGAGGAACTGAAACTCGGAATTGGAGATACCATCGGAGTTATCAAGGCTAATCAGATTATCCCGAATGTCACAAAGAATTTGACAGAGAGCAATACATATCAAATTCCAAAGACTTGCCCTTGCTGTGGTTCACCCACAATTATTAAGGCAGACAACGAGAGAAAGATGCTTTATTGCAGCAATGCTCATTGTCCTGCGGTTATGCACGACAGAATTGCAAACTTCGCAACAAGAGATGCTATCAACATTGTCGGCGTATCTGAAAAGCGACTCAACATTCTGATGGAGTTGGGATTTGTAACTGACTTCGAGAGCCTTTATAAATTAAAGGAACACAGAGCAGAACTTATCAATCTTCGTGGTTTTGGTGAATCCAGCACGGATGCACTTTTGAAAGCCATTGAGGAAAGCAAAAATTGTAAGTTGCAGAATGTACTTGTTGCAATCGGTATGCCCGGAATTGGCAAATCAGCAGCAAAGACCATCGCAAACTACTGCTCCAAGAATACAAATGGCAATGTGTTTGATACATTCCTCCAGTTCGCAAAGAGTAACCACGATTGGAGTGCATTGCCTGAAATCGGAGAGGGTACGAGCAATGGTATTAACCAATATGTGATTGATAACATTGACCAGATTGAACCTCTGCTCCATATCTTAAATGTTGAGCAACCTACAAAGAATGATGATGGGGAACTTGCCGGAAAGACTTTCTGCATCACCGGCAAACTCGTTTCATTCCCAAATAGAGATGCACTTGTGGCAGATATTGAAAGCAAGAGTGGCATTGTGGTTTCATCCGTTACCGCAAAGACCAACTATTTGATTACAAATGATAAGACTTCCGGCAGTTCAAAGAACAAGGCAGCCGAGAAGCACGGTACAAAAATCATCACTGAAATTGAATATATTAACGGAAATTTATAAGTTTTAGGAGTGTCAAGAGAAGTTTTTTCAAAATTTATAAAATATTTTTGAAATACCTCTTGACATAACTATTATTCTATGCTACAATGTCAATGTCGATAGAGAAAGGGGTGAATGAATGTTTAAGGTAAAGGTTGAGTTTTCATCCGCAGAAGAAGTGAGAAAGTTCACTGAACTCGTGAAACAGGTAGACTGCGATGTAAGACTCATTGGCAAAGACGAAAACGGCAATGATTGGGAATTATCCGCAAAGTCTCTGTTCTGCTCTCTGCTTCTTGAAGCAAAGTATCAGAAGGAAAGAGAACACAATGCACACGAAGTCGATTGGAATACTTTGTGGTGTGTATGCGAAAAGGACATCTATTGCACTATTCGTCAATTTGTTAAGGATTAAAGATAAGATAGAATAACACGATAACATCACGATAAAATATCTTTTTTATTGGTAAATCAGTAGGTGTAAACCCTCAATTCTTGGGAGTTTACTTATCTGCTATCATCACCAATGAATGAAATATTGCCTTAAAAAGCATTGAAATAAGGGAGTTTTACGCAAAATGGATAATAAAAAAGATACTTCAACACCACAGAGTTATGAACTCGTAAACTTCTGTGAGTTTGATAAGTTTGCGGAACAAAGTTATTGTGCGGTACACGGTGTAGATGCCAGT
>JAZQDA010000189.1:0-41480 GCA_045546535.1 Clostridia bacterium
GATAAGAAAAAATAAAAGAGAAAATAATTAACATTAAAATAATTGTAATATCACTCTTTGTTGACTATAATACCAATATATGATATAATTTCCATATATTTTTTATCCTGAGAAATGAGGTATGACAAAATGAAAGAAAAAAAGGAAAAGAAAATAAAATTTAATTTAATCGATTTTGTAGTTTTAGTTGTAATTGTAGCAGTTATTGCTTTTGTCGGCATCAAATTTTTCGGCGCAGAAGTTAAAAACAATGCATCAAACGGCGACACATACGCTATGACATTTTTCTTTGAAGAAGTGCCCGATTTTGCCGAGGAAGCAATCTCATATGGTACAGATGTATCAGACGAGGCAAAAAATGTATATCTCGGACAGATAAAGTCTGTTCAGGTGGGTCCCTCAAGAGTTTATGATGCCGATGCAAACGGCATTAGCGTAATGTCTGCAAAAGAAGGCTATGTAAGTGTTGAACTTACTGCAGAGGTTAAAGGCTCGGAGTTTGAACACGGTGTTGTTATCGGAGGCGTAAAATATGTTGTCGGCCATACAATGACTGTGTATGCAGGTAAGGCAAAACTTTACGGAAGAATTGCGGATATTAAGAAGGTATAATTAAAGCGAGGAAACTCTTATGTTTAAGCAAAGTATCACCTATGCTTTTTTAACGTGGGCAAAGCGCTTTTTACTTTCGTATAGGGAAAGCGCAATATATAATTTTATAATGAATATTGCAGGAAAAATAAAATCCTGTTTTGAAAAAAGTTTTATACATTCTGCTGTCATAAATGAGAGCCGACTTGAAAAAATGTACAAGACATCTTTGATATATTTTCTCATCTCTTCTCTCGTGGCAGGTGTAGTTTCGTTTTTTGAAAAGACTTATTCAATAATCAGGGCAAAGGCGAAAAACTGTGTTACTGAAACTGTATTTGACAAATTCCACTCTACAGGAATTTTTAAATATGAGTATCTTCTCGGGGCATTTTTTGTGTTTATGCTCATCGTACCGGGAAGTATGTGGAACAACGCCTATGCGGTAATAGGGGCTTTCGGTTTTGCTTTCCTTTATTTCCTTGTTCGCATAACGGGAAGAGGACTTGGAACCGACTTTAAAAAAATTCCCGTATCGCTTGTGGCATTTGTTATTGCAATTTTCGGTGCGATGTTTATGACACCTGTAGTAAGCGACGGAATAAGGGTAGGACTCTTTTTTATAACTGCTATTGTTTTTTCTGTTTTAATCTGGGGAAGTATATCTGATATAAAGACACTTAAAAATTTTGTGATTCTTTTGGTATCCGGACTTTTCTTTATCTGTCTTTACGGCTTGTATCAGAACTATATCGGTGTACCTGTAGATATTATGCTTACCGACGTAAATACCAACGCAGGAATGCCCGGCAGAGTATATTCAACCTTTGATAACCCCAATAACTTTGCAGAAGCAGTAGTTATTTTGATGCCGTTTGTCTATTCTCTTATTATATGCACTAAAAATAAGTTCTCAAAACTTTTCTTTTTACTTGCATTTGCAGTCGGACTCGGGGCTTTGATGGTAAGTTATTCACGCTCATGCTATATAGCATTTGCAATTGCAAGTATTGTGTTTGCACTGCTCTATGACTGGCGTCTTCTTGTGCCGATAGGAATACTCGCACTTGTCGCAATACCTTTTCTTCCCGACAGCGTTACAAACAGAATACTCACAATCGGCTCGATGAACGATACATCAAACTCATACAGAGTATATCTGTGGGAGGGCGTTGTAAAACTTGCCAAAGCAAAAGGTCTTACGGGAATAGGTCTTGGTCCCGAAGCATTTTTCAAAGCATATCCGCCCTATGCAAATGTATGGGCGCAAAATGCACCGCATTCGCATATGCTTTATCTTGAACTTTTAGTAGAACTCGGTGTTATAGGTCTTATAAGTTTTATCGCATTTTTACTTTTTGCTTTGAAAAAAGGACTTTCGGTGTTTAACCGCACCGCATCAAAAGACGCAAGATGCATAAGCATAGGCGCAATCAGTGCACTTGCAGGAATAAGTTTTACCGCGTGTGCTGAATATATCTGGTTTTATCCGAGAGTTATGTTTGTTTACTTTATATGTATCGGTGTACTTTTGGCATCGGTAAAATGTGCAAAAAGAAATCAGATTGAAAAATAAAACAAAAATAAAATCTCTTTGCTATTTAGCAAAGAGATTTTTTGTTATTTTTTTGAAAGTTTTAAAAAAATTTGATTCGCAAAAAGCGTAAGTGCCACAAACGGAAGTGAGAATAAAAGGCCGTAGAGTGTCCTTGCAAAAGATACACTAAAATCTGTAAATACGTGGCAAAATGTATTTATTACCGACGCAAAAAGCACCGATGCGCCGACGCCCACAGCAAAACGCACAAGTTTTGATTTTCCCTCTTTCATATAGAAAACCGAGAGTGCAAAAAAAGGCCAACCGATAAGGAATTCTTTCGTTCTCGGCCTTGCACCTGTAAGCAGTGCCATATAATTTCTTATTTCGTTTTCTATAGGTGAGATTTTTGCGTTTCCGCTTCTTAAGATGTATATAATTCCCGCCAGACCTATAACGGCAATGATTATAATATGGACGGGCTTAATCTCTTTTACTATGCCCCGCAGACCTTTTTCTTTTAATATTTTTCCAAAACCCGAGAAAATCCACATAACGAAAACTGAAAATAAAACGGGCAGTATAAGCGAGAGTTTAACCCCTCTGAATAAAATGCTATTTAAATAAAAATCTTTTCCCGAAAGAAGCACCGCCAAAAAGAGCGCACAGTATAAAAGCGATGCAAATGCTACGGTAAACGAAAGCAAAAATGCTTTAAAGGGTGGATATTTTTCTCTTAAGACCTTAGCACACCTTATGCTCACCGCAAAAGAAAACGATGCAAAAAGCGGTGCTAAAAGAGTGGGGAGATATAAAAGATATTTTTCGGGAATTAAAAATGCAAAACCGAAAGAAAGAACGGATAATAATAAAAAGATATATTCAAACACTTTATTGCGTTTGCCTGAAAGAATAATAAACATCACTATTACCATAAGCACAGATGCGGTAAAGGAAAGGGCAGAATTTAGTTTCACATTCGGCTCATAGCCTTTAAGACTTACTTGTCCGTTTTCTGTGTAACCTTTTGAATTCATCCATTTTTTAAATTCTTTTGATGCATAAATGGTTTGCTCTATATCCTTCTCGGCATTATCTGGAGTTGTTTCAATCTTATTGAGGATAATAAACTCTGTGTTTCTGTCCCTTGCAGAATTTATCATATGTGACAAAAGAAGTTCTCCGCTTTTGGAATTTTCACTTTCCGAGTTAAGAGTACGCAAGGGGTTTTTGAGTGTTTCGTAGCCACGTAAAACTTTGCCGTTTGATGCTTTGATATAATCTTCATAACCTCTTGCCTTTTCGTTGGAAACCTGATTTTTGCTCTCTTTGACCACAAGAGTGAGATTGTTGTCTTTAATAACATTTTCCAGCGGTGCTCTGTATCCTAAACTTTCGCTGTCGTTTGTGATGACAAGAAACTTAACCCCGTATTCCTTTACCATTCGGTCAAGAATTTTTTCAAAACTCTCTGCCTTTTTGTTTGCCAGATTTATTTTGAGCGCTATATTAAACCCAAGTTCTTTGCATTCTCTGACCTTGTCTTCAATGATATATTCGTCTATCACTAAAGTATCAATCCCGCCGTCTGCAAATGTTTTCAGTTCGTCTGCACCCATATTTGCCTCATAGGAGAGTGCGGTAACATAGGCTCTGTGCGAGTTTTCGTAATTTATTCTTGTATTTAATGACGGCAGAATAAAAAGGAAACAGACGAGGAATAAACTCAGTATAATGATATTTCTTTTCTTCATTATCTCACTCCTTTACTGCCGTTTTGAACCTCAGTATATATTTAATACAGCCGAGGGCAAAAAGAGAAATGATATACACCGCAGCGCAGATAATGAGCGGAACTGCAAAAGAAAACTTTGTATCTGAAAGGGGCAGATTTGTTCCCTTTAAAATTTCAAGGCAGATAACCGAAAGAAGTGCAGACACAGAGATTTTCATAAGATTTACAAAAAGTGTACCTTTGAAATAATTGCCTACGCTCTTTATGATTGCAATTAAAATGCACACTGCATATACCGAAAAAAGAACAGTAGTTGCGATAGAAACTAAAATCGCATTTCCTTTGCAAAGGAATGCATTGATAAACGGTTTTGCTAAAACTACAATCAAAGTTCCTGTAACGGTGTAGCGGTATTTTGAGTCAAGATAAAGCACTTTATTTAAAAGTTCCTGACACACATAACCGAAAATGCCGAGCGTGTATATGCCGAAAAGATATGCAGTTTCCCTCGACATTTCAGATGTGAACTCGCCTCTTTCGTAAAGGAGTGAAATAATATCTTTCCCAAAGAAAGAAACGGTAAGAATAAACGGTACGAAGATTGCAAAAAGAAGTGTTATTATATATGCAAGAGTTTTTCTTACCGCATCTTTGTTTCCGCTTTCAAAATGTCTGCACAGTGAGGGATATGAAACATTGCTCATAGCCACAACAAAGACACTTGCTATGGTAACAAAAAGATTTGATGCATAGTTTACAGTAGACGCCGCTCCGCCGTCAGACGAAACAGACGCTTTGTCAATCATAAACACAAGTTGGAACATCATACCCGAGATGAAAATATATAAAACCTCTCTGTTTGTGCTCTTGTTTTTCTCTGCCCCTTTAAAGTCGGGAACAAAGTGATAACCCTTTTTAAAATAAGAGGGCAGAAGAATTGCCAGATGCAAAAACCAACCGACAGTTGTAACAATACTTACTGTCTTTATGGATACCTGGGGAACAAAAAGAGATGCGATGATAATAGCGTTATAAGGCAGACTCATAACAGATGTTATAAAAAACACACCCGCGTTCTGTAGCACCCCCGCAATTATATATGCACCTATTACAAATATGCAACTTGGGAGCATTATTCTGAGGATTGTAACTGCCTCAGAGTGCATATTGGAACTAAGCCCAGGGAGAATAAGATCTATTACAAGCCCTGAAAAAATATTAAGTACACCTGTGCATATAACAGTGGCAAAACATGACCTTAAAATAAAAGAAGCAACATAGTTTTTCTCTTTTTCTTTATCTAAAAAATGCCCTTTATTTAAGTTTTTAATCACAAGAGTCGAAAGCGCACCGCCGATGCCTGTAAACACAAGACTTGCTATGCCGAACACCTGAAAATAAATATCTGTATATTCACTTGCACCAAAAGATGATGCAAAAATTATGTCCCTTAAAAATCCCATACACTTTGCAAGGAAAATTCCTGCCACAACCAAAATATACGCACCAGTGTTCATCTTTTCGCCTCCTTATTATATTTTTCCATTATATTCTAAAATATATAATACAATATTTATACTCACAAGTCAAGGAAAGGGGAAGCCTTTGTAAATCCGCAGAGATATGCCTGTTTGATTGTTGACTATAAAAAGTGATTGTGATATAATTACTATGTATGAAATTCAGTTAGTTTCTTTTTGCAACAGGCTTTAATTCTCTTGTTTTTTATTCTGATGTTATATTTGCAGATGCTTGTAAAACCTCTGTAAACAGGCGTTTTTAATTTTGCTGAAATTGGTTTCGCTTAGTTGTAAAATAAATATTTAGTATGAGTGAGAGATAGTTATGCAGTTGACTTTTTTTGACAACCCAAATTTCATAGAATCCGAGAGCGTTTTTAGTAAATCTAAAGAGTCTTTGAATAATGATATGACTTATAAATTTAATAACTATACACTTGATGACTATTGTTGTGACATTAAAAGTGCAGGTCTTGAAAAAACATGGAGTAATATATGCGATTTTCTTTTGTCCTATGGGGAAAGTCTTAACGGAATTATAAAAGTGTCTGATTTCGGGGATTTGTACGAATACGGTCTGGCATTTGAAGACAAATATAACAAAAAAAGCAGTGGTCAATACTATACACCAAATGATGTTTCACTGGTATTATCTCAATGGTTTGATGAAACAGAAGGATATAATATATGTGATGTAGGCTGCGGCAGCGGGAATTTAATATTATCATATTTAGATTTGATAGGAAGAGACAGGGCTGAAGAAATACTGTCATCTGGAAGATTATATCTTTATGATAATGATAAAATTGCTCTTAATATATGCAAAACTACAATACTTTTTAAATATGGTTTGAATTTTTCAAATAAAATTCATGATATATGTTGTGATTTTTTAGACAAGAATATTGTTTTGCCTGAAAACTGTAAAGTTATATCCAATCCTCCTTATGCAACAATTACCCAATATGGTAATAAATGGAATATAACTCAAATTATTGCAGACACAAAAGAATACTATGCTGCATTTATGGAAAAGATTTTGCACCAAAGCACAGGAGCGGTAATAATTACCCCATATAGTTTTATGGGAGGGAGAAAGTTTTATTCTTTGCGTAAGGCTATGAATGACCATAGCGGATTTATTGTGTCTTTTGACAATGTGCCGGGAAATGTTTTCCAAGGGAAAAAGCACGGCATTTTTAACACAAACACAAGCAACTCTGTTCGGGCAGCAATTACTGTAGTTCAAAATAAAAATAATATCAAAGGGTTTAAGGTAAGTCCTTTGATAAGATTTAAAAATGAAGAAAGAGAAAAACTTTTCAACACCAAAGTTCTTGAAAAGTTTGTATCGAAAGAAAGACAAATTATAACGCAAGACAGACAGTTGTATTATAAATGTGACAGCCGTCTTACAGAGGTTTTTAAAATTTGGACTGACAAAAGCACTGCAAGTTTGTCTGATTATATTTCAAAAGATGATGAGGGATATCGTATTTGTGTCCCTAACACATGCAGATATTTTTCTGTTGCATCAGATAAAAATTTAAACAGAAGCGGCAAAATAACAATTCGGGTGCAAGATAAAGATGTTTATAATTATATTTTTTGTATGATAAATTCGTCCTTTGCTTATTGGCATTGGAGATTATATGACGGAGGAATCACATACCAGAAAAACACACTGTTGGACATGCCGTTATTTTTTGATTTGTTGACTGAACAAGACAAAGAGTTTTTTAAGAATATGACGGGTGATATGATTAGCAACGCAAATAAGTATACCGTTTATAAAAACAATGTAGGAAAGCAGGAAAACATAAAATATCCAAAGCAATATCGCGATAAGATAAACAAAAGAATTTTTCAAATATTAGGAATTGACAAAGACAGTTCTGTTTTAGATATTATTCATTCTAATATGGCATTGGAGATAAGTGTATGATTCCATTGAGTAAATTGCAAAAAGAAATAATGGAGGAGTTTTATAATATCCCTCCGACAAAAGTAGTATATAACAAAAAGGAAAGAATGGGTATATGGAATTTGGCGTCTCGGAAACAGGGAATCAGCAATTTTGATGAAATCGAAAAAAGATGCCCCGCTCTTGCACATCAAATAAAGAAAAGTTATGATAGCGGAAATAACATTCAGTCTGCAGTGTTTAGTGAATGTGTATATGCTCAGACATATGCGAATATGCTGAATTTGAATTGTTTTGAGAATTTCATTGATAATGGTTGCACTTTGTTGTCCGTAGGTATAGAAAAACTGCTGAATTCTTATAATCTCTTCCCCCGCTACGGATATTATGATGAAGGACAAAACAGAATGCTTATACAAGCAGGAGGGTGCAACGGAATAGACAGTGCTTTGATAACTGTGTGGGATTTAAATATTTATACGATAGAATTTAAAGAACAGGGAGCAAAGACAAGCGAACCTGATCTGCCCAAGTATAAGGAAGACGGAAAACTTGTTATAAACAATTCATTTTTGAAAAAATATCCGCAGTTTAAAAACATGCTTGAAGAACATAAGGATTTGAACTTTTTTGAGGTTATGGGAAGTAATGTACATAACTTTAATCCTGACAGCGTTAATATCGCAGTTTCTAACAATTACACCAAAAAATATGCTGATGTAATATGCACAGAAGATGTTGATGGTTATTTGGTTATGATTCCTGCAAATCAGGTTTCCAAATGGGCAACCATTGAGGGAGAAATTCGCCCTGCCGGAAGAAACAGTTACAAAGTTTGGACGCCTATAGCATTACGAAGATTTTTAGATGATCTGGGCGCTGATATTAAATGCGGCGAGGTTAAAGTTAGACTAGATAAATTGCAAATCCGAAAACAACGCGGAGGGAACGGAAGTATTTCAGGGTATAAAATAAACCCGTTATTTTTTGTCCGCAGCAAAGATTGTATTTTGGATGGGATTTTTGTAATATTTGATATAAAAAAAGTCAAACAATTAAATCCTACAATTGCCGGAAAGATGTTTTTTGAAAAGACAAAGCATCGTGATATTTGTAAGTATTATTTTGGTAGGTAATTACCAAATACATTCATTTGGTGTGTTCAAGTGGCGAAATTTTTAAATTAAATTTCTCAATGTTTTTGAAGAAAAAATCTGATACGAGGAGGTGCTGAATTTGAAAAAGAAAAATATATTTTCTCTTATCGGCTCTGTTATGGTAATAATGGTAGCGTCAAGGCTTTTAGCCCTTTTTTCATCACAGGTCTATATGTCAGTTTTCGGCACTGACTCTGTATACATAAATATATATTCTTATGTTATAAATATTCCCAATATCATATTCACCTGCGTCGGCACCGCACTTTCAACAGTTGTAATTCCTCTGTATGTAGGTCATATGGCAGTCGGCGAAAAGGGAAAAGCAAAACTTTTTGCAGATAATATCATCACCGTTTCAACTGTCCTGACGGCTATTTTGGTAATTCTCGGAATTTTATTTTCCCCCGTTTTAGTCAGTCTTACTGCTTTTTCAAAGGACGAAGTTTCAAAATCGTATGCAGTAAAAAGCCTTATGATTGTAATGCCCGTTATGTTTTTCTATGCGTGGAACTATATTTTTCAGGGAATGCTTCAGGCAGAGGGCAAGTTCAAACTTCCCGCTTTTGTAAGTGTTCCGAGTTCTTTAGTTGTAATAGGGTATGTGCTCTTTTTATCCGACCGCTTCGGCGTAACGGGACTTTTAATTGCAACATGCATTGGTCTTATGCTTCAGGCACTTATCTTAGTTCCTCCGCTTTTAAAGGGCGGATACCGTTACAAGCCTCGTTTCCGATTAAACGACCCCGACATTAAACTTGCGGGTAAAATGACGCTTCCCGTTCTCTTGGGCGTCGGCGCATACCAACTCAATATGCTTTTTAATTCCACAATGATAGCGCGTTTTGATGCGGGAATGGTTACAATCTTCACATTTGTGCAAAATATTACAGTCCAACTTGTTCTCGCCTTTGCTTATTCTGTTACTGCAGTAATTTACCCCAAACTTTCAGAAAGTCACGCAAAAGGGGATATGGCATCATATAAAGAAACCCTTAGTTCTGTTTTAAAGACTGTAAGTGCAGTTTTTATACCCTTAAGTTTCGGCTTTATCTGTGTAAGAGAGCCTCTTTTAAACCTCTTGGTTTCGTGGGGTAAGGTTAGCGCAGATGCAGTAAAAAAAGCAGAGATCTTCCTTTCGCTTTATGCAGTAGGAATACTCGGCATAGGCTTTAAAGAAATCCTTGACCGCGCCCTGTATTCTGTGAAAGATACAAAAACATCAGGCGTAAACGGACTTTTAATAATGGTTGTAAATATATTTTTAAGTATTGTCTTTATGAATTTTATAGGGGCATACGGAGTGCCTCTTGCGTATTCTTTAGCATCTTTTGTGGGTATAGGCAATCTTTTATTCAGGCTGAGAAAAAAGATTGGCACATTTTCAAAAGGACTCGGCAAAGATATGCTGAAATCTCTTATTGCATCTCTTGTAATGGCGGTTGCCGTAATTTTTACTATCCGTTTACTTAATTCTTCACTTTTTAGCGACACATTTTTAATCCGTATATTTAAACTCGGTATTCCTGCACTCATCGGTGCGGTTATATACTTTATTTTTGCATATATTTTTAAAGTTGAACAGGTGAAAGCCTATACCGATAAATTTTTAAAAAGATTTACAAAATGAGGTGAAACTATGGGTAAAATATCATTTGCCTTAAGTTATTTTATGTACTATCTCTATGCCCGTCATCTTCCCGCGTCAGATGCACCTTATGCTTTCGGTGCAAAAAAAGTGAGAGCGTTTTTTGCAAGGCGTATGTTTTCTGATATGGGCAAAAATGTAAATATCGAACACGGAGCATTTTTTGCATCGGGAAAAGATATATCAATCGGCGATAATTCAGGTCTTGGATTAAACTGCCGTATTGCAGGGCCTCTTTCAATAGGAAACGATGTTATGATGGCACCAAATGTGAGCATTTTTACTCAAAACCACGAAACAGAAAACATCTACCGCCCTATGCGTTTTCAGACCGCACCTAAGAAAAAAGTAACCATTGGAAATGATGTCTGGATAGGGGCAAATGCAATAATTCTGCCGGGTGTAACCATTGGCGACGGTTCGATAATTGCGGCAGGGGCAGTGGTCACAAAAGATGTTGCACCTCTATCGGTTGTCGGGGGCAATCCCGCAAAAGTAATAAAACAAAGAACTCAGAAAGAAGGTACACCCAAAATGAAAGTACTTTATCTTATCAATTATGCAGGAAACGCAGGAACAGAAAAATATGTGTATAACCTCGTTAAAAAATATGAGGGCAAAGACACAAAATGCTATCTTGGTTACAATGTAGACGGCAAACTTTCTGCCGATTTAAAAGAAATGGGAATTCCGTGTCTAAAGTTTAATATGCGCCACCCCTTTGATAGAAAAGCCGCTAAAATTTTAGCCGACTACTGCCGTGAGAATAATATCGATGTAATTCACGCTCAGTACCCGAGAGAAAACTACATAGCATTGCTTTCTCAGAAATACTACAGCGGAACAAAAGTTGTTTATACCTGCCACCTTACAATGAAAACAAATCTTTTATGGAAGATAACAAATAAAATTATGACAAAGAAAAATCATAAGATAATTTCTGTTTGCAATAAGGGCAAGGAACTTATGATTTCAAACGGTGTAAAAGGGGACAAGATAGAGGTAATCTATAACGGCATCGCACCCCACGAGCGCACCGCACCCGACGCATCTTACAGAGCAAAATTGGGCGTTGATGACGATAGTTTTGTTATGATAACCCTTGCAAGATACCATCACTCAAAAGGTCTTGAGTACCTTGTTGAGTCTATGGAAAAATTAAAGAAACTAACTGACCGCAAGTTCAATCTTCTTATTCTCGGCGAGGGCGAACTGTGGGATAAAATCACAAACCTTGTAAAAGAAAAAGGACTTGAAAAAGAAATTCTTCAACTCGGCTACCGCACCGATACCGAAGAAATTTTAAAGGTCAGCGACCTTTATATAAACAGTGCAAAATGCTTTGAGGCGCTCTCTTTTGCAATACTCGAGGCTATGGACGCATCACTTCCCGTAATCGCAACAGATGTCGGCGGCAATTCCGACATTTTATCAAAAGAAAATGACTGCGGAATACTTGTTGACTATCCAAACTCTGACGAGATGGCAGAGGCAGTAAATAAAATTATGACAGATGATGATTTAAGAGAAAAATATTCAAAAAATGCTCTTAAAGCCATAGATACAGTATTTAATCTTGATAAACTTTTAGACGATACCTATAAACTTTATTTTTAATTTTTTTAAAATAACAAAAGGAGGTGAGATGTGTGAAAATAATGCATATGATATCCGGCGGTGACTCGGGAGGAGCAAAAACCCATGTTTTTTCTCTTATCGATAAACTTTCAAAAGAGGCAGAAGTTGTAATTGCCTGTCTTATGAAAGGCGTGTTTTACCACGAGGCTTTGGAAAAAGATGTTGAAACAATCCTTTTCGAGCAGAAAAACCGCTTTGATTTAAGCGTTATAAGAGATATCAGAAAGTTTATAAGAGAAAGAGGTATTGACATACTTCACATTCACGGTGCAAGAGCCAATTTTATCGGTATGTTTTTAAAAAAACATATAGGAATTCCGATAGTTACAACAATGCACAGCGACTATCTTTTAGACTTTGATACTTTCTTTAAAAAACTTATTTTCACAAATCTTAACTCCGTATCCCTGCGCCATATTGACTATTTTATAGCGGTTTCCGAAAACTTTAAGGAAATGCTGATTTCAAGGGGCTTTTTACCCAATAATATCCACACCGTATATAACGGTATGGACTATTCTTGTGTGCCTGAAAAGGTCACATCAAAAGAAGATTTTGCAAAAAAATATTCTCTTGAAATTTCTCCTGAACTCACCTATGTCGGTATAGCCGCGCGTTTTGATAAGGTAAAAGGAGTTGATACCTTTATAAAAGGCGCAGCGCTCAGCCACAGGGAAAATCCGAATCTTCGCTTTGTAATAGCGGGAAGCGGAGCAGAAGAAGAAAATCTAAAACAACTCACCAAAAAACTCGGTATGGAAAAGTATATAACTTTTCTCGGTTTTGTTACCGATATGTACGGCTTTTTAAATTTTATAGATATAAACGCACTCACATCTCACTGCGAAAGTTTTCCATATTCAATGCTTGAGGGCGCAGCCCTTAAACGCCCGATAATTGCAAGTAGAGTCGGCGGTATTCCCGAACTTGTTAAAACAGGCGAAACGGGAGCGCTTTTTGAAAGTCAGAACGAAGAAGATTTTAAAGATAAACTTTTATCTCTTGTTTCTTCAAAAGAAACTATAGAGAAACTTGGCGAAAACATATATAAGACTGTTACCGAAAAATTCTCGTCAGATGTTTTAGCCTCTGACCATATAAATATTTATAAAACCATTATAGACGACTATAAAAACAAAAAACGCTACGATTTTGTGCTGAGCGGATACTACGGGTTTAAAAACTCGGGCGACGATGCACTTTTACTTGCACTTGTAACGGCACTCAAAGATAAAAAACCAAACGCCCGTATTGCAGTTCTTTCATCAGATCCTGCCCTTACGAAAATGACCTATAAAGTCGATGCATATGACCGCATTTCAGTTTTTAAACTCCTTAAACTTTTTAAATCCTCAAGTGTGCTTTTATCAGGCGGCGGTTCTCTCATTCAGGACGAAACAAGTTCAAAATCGCTCTGGTACTATCTTGCAATTATTGCTTTTGCCAAAAAGTGCGGTATGAGAGTAATGCAGATTGCGTCAGGTATCGGGCCTGTAAAGAGAAAATATAATCGCAAACTTACGGGCAGAGTTTTAAATTCAAGTGTAGACGCAATTACGCTTCGTGAGAAAAAATCCGAAACAGAACTTTTAAATATGGGCGTAACAGTTAAATCAGAGGTTACCGCAGATCCTGCAATCTCGCTTACGGGAGAGCCTAAAGAAAGAATTGAACAGATTTTCAGAGAAAACGCTGTCCCTTTCGGGAACTATATCTGCGTGGCATTAAGAAAGTGGAAATATTCTTCCCCTGATTTTGAAAAAAATATGGCAAAGGCACTCGATATTGCATCAGAAAAACACGGCAAAGATATTGTTTTTCTTCCTATGCAATATCCTGCAGACCTTGAGATTTCGCACTCTATCTCATCTATGATGGAGAAAAAATCCTATGTCATCAACTCCCCTCTTTCCATAAAAGAGGCAATCGGAACAATTGCAAATTCATCGCTTGTAGTCGCTATGCGTCTTCACTCTCTCGTGTATGCGGTATCTTCGGGAGTGGGAGTTGTGGCAATAAAATATGACCCCAAAATAGACGGATTTATGGAGTATTTCCGTCAGGAATATATTGCTGATGTCAAAGATGTAACTACAGAGGAAATAACAACTCTTATCGATAACTACTATAGCGATGAAACAGGCGATGATGCAATAAAACTTTGCGAAGAAATGAAAGAAAAAGAAAAGCGAAACGCATCATTTGCCGTAGAACTTCTGGAGAATAATAATGATTAATAAAAATGATATACTCACTCTCCCCGTAACTGATCTTACAGTAAACGGGGACGGGGTGGTAAAAGAGGATTCATATCCTATTTTTGTTAAAGGCGCAGTCATTGGCGATGTGATACGCCTTAAAGTTACCAAAACCAATAAGAATTACGGGTTTGGGCGCATTTTAGAAATAATAAAAGCCTCGCCTGACAGACGGACTCCCGAGTGTCCGTCTTTTTCAGATTGCGGAGGGTGTTCTCTTATGCATATGTCATATGATGCTCAGGCAAAATTCAAATCTGATTTTGTCCTTTCAAACCTTACCCGCATTGGGACATATAAAGAGGACGAATTTATATATGAAGGCATCATAAAAGCAGACGAAACTCTTTATTACCGTAACAAAAGCCAACTTCCCGTAGGCAAGGTAAACGGAAAAAGCGTCTGCGGATTTTATCACGCAAAAAGCCACGAAATTTCCCCGTGCGAAAAATGTTATATACAAAAAGATGTGATAAATAAGGCAGTATCTTATGTTATGGAGTACATAAGGGAAGAAAATATATTCGTATATGATGAGAAAACACATAAGGGAACAGTCCGTCATATCTATACAAGGTGCTGTGATGACGAAATAATGGTTTGTATAGTTACAAACTCTGAAAAGCCATTGAAAAACACTGATAAACTGATAGAAAAACTTTCAAGACTCGCAAAACCGACACTTGTTCAGAATATAAACAAAAAACGCACCAATGTTATTTTGGGCGAAAAAGACATCGTCCTTTTTGGAAACGGATATATTCATATGAGTGTAGGGGACAGAAAATTTAGAGTTTCCCCCAAAAGTTTCTTCCAGGTAAATTCTGAGCAGATGAAAAAACTTTACGATAAAGCACTTGAATATGCTGATGTAAAGAAAACAGATACAGTTTTTGACCTTTACTGCGGAGTGGGAAGCATAAGCCTTTATATGTCGTCTTTAGCAAAAAAAGTCATTGGCGTTGAAATTGTACCTGACGCTATAGAAAATGCAAAAGAAAATGCTAAATTAAACGGCATAGAAAATGCCGAGTTTTACACGGGCGATGCAGGAGAGGTAACAGAAAAACTTCTGGGAAAAGGCGAAAGAGCAGATATAGCAATAGTTGACCCGCCAAGAAAAGGGTGCGATGAAAAACTTTTGTCGCTTTTAAAGACCCTAAGCCCTAAGAAAATTGTATATGTATCGTGCAACTCATCAACTCTTGCCCGTGATGTTAAAATATTAAAAGATTACGGCTACACCTTAAAAAAAGCGTGTGCGGTAGACCTTTTTCCAAATACAACGCACTGCGAATGTGTGGCATTGCTTGAAAAATAAAGGAGTATTATTATGTCTGATTTAAAAGAAAAAAGATGTGATTATCTTGTATTGGTAAACGAAGACAAAGCCTTACCCGAAAACTATGAACAAACAGTTGAACTTGTTTCCTACATAAATGAACTTGGTAAAGAATTATTGATTGAAAGAAAAACGCTTGAGGCTTTTTTAAAACTAAAAGAAGATGTTTTGAAAAATGACGGCATTGAGGCAGAAATTTCTTCGGTCTACAGAGATATAAAGAGTCAGCAGGAAATCTATGACAAATATCTTGTACAATTCGGGGAAGAATACGCAAAAAAATATGTTGCTTTCCCGGGACACAGTGAACATCACACAGGTCTTGCGATTGATATTGCAGTAAAGGCAAACGGTGAGTGGACGCAAAGCATTGAAGCAAGATTTGAAGTAGAGCACTTGTTTAAAACAATTCAGTCAAAACTTCCCTCATACGGCTTTATCTTAAGATATCCAAAAGGCAAAGAACACATCACTAAAATAGGATATGAATCATGGCATTTCCGTTACATAGATTCTCCTGAAATTGCAAAGGAGATAACCGATAAAGGCATCACAATGGAAGAATATTTTGCAAAATAAAAGAATAAAATATTTCAACATAGTTTAAGAGGCGATATATATGAAATCAATAGTTATTTACAAATCAAAATACGGTTCAACAAAAGCGTATGCCCAGTGGATATCTGACGCAATCGGTTGCGAATGCAAAGATGCAAAAAAAATAAAGGCAGATGACCTAAAAGATTATGACACCATAATATACGGCGGAGGACTTTATGCCGAAGTAATTGCAGGAGTAAGCCTTGTAACCAAAAATTTTGATGCATTAAAGAATAAAAAACTCATAGTTTACACAACAGGAATTACTCCCATTGACTGCACAGATTATTATGACAAGATGGTAATAGAAAAAAATTTCAAACCTGAAATGACAGGCAAGATAAAAATTTTCAACTTCCCCGGCAAAATGGTGCTTGATGAACTCTCTGTTGTCCATAGAACTGCACTGAAAACTCTTAAAAAAATAATGTCAAGCAAAGAAAATCCTACAGAAATGGAAAAACTCCTTGTAGAACTTTGCGATGCTGACGGAGATTTTTCGGATAAAAATCTCATCACACCGCTTGTGGAATATGCACTTTCGTAAATTCTCAAGGGTTTCACTTTGAATTTTACAAAAATATAAAGATAAAGTGCATTTTTGTATTGAAAAAAATGTCAAGAAGTGTTAACATATAAGTAATGTTGACATAATACGAAAGGGGATTTTACATATGAACATTCTTGCTATCGGTTGTCATCCCGACGATATTGAAATAAACTGTGCGGGAACTTTGGCAAAATGCATTAAAAGAGGCGACAATGTAACTGTTTGCCACGTTGCAAACGGTAATATGGGACATGTCCTGATTCAGCCTGATGAACTCAGAAAAGTGAGAATTGAAGAAGCAAGAAAGGCAGGTGCACTTGCAGGGATTAAAGTTGTAACCTGTGATATAGGCGACTGTCTTGTAGACGGAAGCAGTAAAGAACAGCACGATATTATGGTTGATATCATAAGAGAGGCAGACCCCGACCTTATTATCACACATGACCCCACAGACTATATGCCTGACCATGTGGCAGTTTCAGAACTTGTTTTCAGAGCATCATTTAACGCAAGTGTGCCTCACTATAAAACAAAAGTGGAAAAAGCATCAAAGGTAACACCTATTTTCTATATGGATAACCTCGCAGGTCTTTCTTTTGTACCCACTCATTTTGTAGATGTATCTGACGAAATTGATTTAAAACTCGAAATGCTCGAATGTCACGAAAGTCAGTTAAAATGGATGAGAGACCATGACCACATCGACTTTGCAGATTTTGTAAAAACCTGTGCAAAATACAGAGGTTATCAGTCAAACTGTGCATATGCCGAAGCGTTCAGAGAATGTCTTGTATATCCTAAAGTTCAGGCAAAAAGATTATTACCGTAATTAGTATTTAAATAAACTTTAAATAAAGGAGAAATAACTATGAATTTTATTGACACAGTGAAAGGCTCACTTCTTGACGGTTTCTATCCTGCAGGTTGGGATATGGCAAAAATCGACAAATGCTGCGATCCCGCAAACAAAGTAGAAGACAGACAGGATTTCTGGCACAAAGATTTCACACCTGTAAGATGTGAAAACCTTTATGAATTCGACACCTACATGGGCCACGAAATCGCAATGCAGATTAAAGCAGCAAAAGACAGAGGCGAAAAACTTGCTCTCATTCTCCCCGTAGGACCTATGGGTATGTATAAATGGGCAGTTTACTTCTTAAAAGCATGGAACATCAAATGCGACCACGTTTGGACATTTAATATGGACGAATGGGCAGATGCTGACGGTAATACCTTGGCAGCAGACGACCCGGCTGCATTCCAGAACGCAATGAAACAGGCTCTCTTTAATCCTTTAGGCGAACTTACAGTTCCCGAGAGCCAGAGAAACTTTGCAACAAAAGAAAATCTTCCTACATATGCTGAAAAAATTGCTAAACTCAAAGCAGAAGGCGCAAAACTCGGTCTTATCTTTGGTATAGGCAGAATGTGCCACATCGCTTTCTGGGAACCCCAGTTTGCAGCAGAATTTGACAGCGTTGAAGAGTGGAAAAAACAGACACACCGCATCGGTGCTAAACTTCACCCCCTCACAATCGAACAGAACGCTATCACAAGTTTCAAATCAAGAACAACTCTCGTTCCCTGCAGAGCAAACACAATCGGACCCGGACTCTTCCTTCAGGCAGATTTCATTATTGGCGGTGCAGACGGTGCGTTCAACCGCGGTATGCAGTGGCAGGGTATGAGTTTCTGGATGACATTAAGATACGGTCCTGATATGTGGATTACATCAAGTTTCATTCCCACACTTCCAGGAAAACTCTTCTATGTTTCCGAACTCGAAGGTCCTCTTGTTGCTGAATGTAACTAATCAAAACAACACTCAAAAAGAGCAAATTTTTAAATTTGCTCTTTTTTTAGTTTTACGAAATATATTAAATACAGGGGTGATATATTGAAAAAATATCCTTATTTTGACACCCACTGCGATTCTTTCTGGCAGATGCACAAAAACAAAAATATCTCTCTTACTGACCCGTCTTTAATGGTGAATGTTAAAGACGCAGAAAAATACTGCCCCAGAGTGCAGGTGTTTGCACACTATAATGACGGCACATTTTTGGAAAAAGATATGCTAAAAGCCTTTTCTTTTATGAAAAAGGAATTTGAAGCGAATTCAGAATATATGAATTTGGCAAGATGCACAGATGATATAGACAAAAATACTTCCGAAGGCAAGATGTCTGCAATTCTTTCAATAGAGGCTATGGGCAATCAAAAAGATATTTCTCCTGAAAGTGTTAAAAAGTTTGCAGATGCCGGTGTGCGTTTTGCAGGTCTTTGCTGGAATAATGACAACTCTCTTTGCGGAGGAATAGGCGAAAACGGGAAAGGCATAACCCCTCTTGGAAAAGAGATTTTAAAGGAAATGGAAAAGCAAAAAATAATTCTTGATGTTTCCCATATGTCAGACAAAAGTTTTGAAGACTCTTTTGAAAATTATTCTCTTCCAATCTGTGCAACTCACTCAAACAGCCGAACAGTTTTCGCTCATAACCGAAATCTAACCGACGAGCAGTTTGGAGAAATAGTGAAAAGAGGCGGAGTGTGCGCAGTTAACTTTTATCCGACATTTCTCTCAGGCGGAAAGAGCAGTATAAAAGATGTAATTTCGCATATTGAACACTTTTTATCTCTCGGCGGGGAGGATAATATCGGCATCGGGTCAGATTTTGACGGCATAGAAACTACTCCTGAAGACCTCAGAACTTCTGAAGACGTATATAAAATATTCGATGCACTCCTTTCCCTCAACTATAAAGAAAGCGTAATCCGAAAAATTGCTTTTTATAATTTCTATAACTTTTTTAAAAATTTTGAGGTGTAGAATATAAAACTTGCATTTTTTCAGGACTTGTGGTAAAATATGGCTTATGAAAATTTTTGAATATTAGTTCAAACAGGAGGAAAACCAATGGCATTATCCAAAAAGTTTGAATCTATCGCACCGTCTCCGACACTTGCTATAGATTCTAAATTCAAACAAATGAAAGCGGAGGGCTTAAATGTAGTAGGTTTCGGCGCAGGTGAACCTGACTTTGATACTCCCCAGCATATAAAACAGGCGGCAATAAATGCAATTTTAAACGGTAAAACCAAATACACTCCCGCATCGGGAACTATGGAACTTAAAAAAGCAATTTGCGAAAAGTTTAAAAGAGATAACGGACTTTCCTACGAACCTGCTAACATCGTTGTAAGCAACGGTGCAAAACATTCTCTTATAAACGCTTTCGGTGCTATTTTAAATCCCGGCGACGAAGTTATTATTCCCGCACCATTTTGGGTAAGTTATCCTGAAATGGTTAAATACAACGACGGTGTACCCGTAATTATTCAGACCAAAGAAGAAAATAAATTTAAATTTTCTCCCGAGCAGTTTGAAAATGCGATTACACCCAAAACAAAAGCAATCGTTATAAACTCTCCCTGTAACCCCACAGGTATGGTTTATACTGCCGAGGAACTTAAAAAAATTGCTGAAATCGCAGTAAAACATAATATTTATGTTATTTCTGATGAAATATACGAGCACCTTATCTACGGCGGTGTTACCCACACAAGTATTGCATCTTTCGGCGAAGATATTAAAGACCTTACAATCATCATAAACGGTGTTTCAAAAACATATGCTATGACAGGCTGGAGAATAGGCTTTACCGCATCAAATGCAAAACTTGCAAAAATGATGGGTAATGTTCAGAGCCACACCACCTCAAACCCCAATTCAATAGCACAGGAAGCAACAATTGCAGCATTAAGCGGTCCGAAAGAAGCGCTCGAGGTTATGCTCAAAGCCTTTGACGAGAGAAGAAAATATATGGTTGAGCGTATCAATAAGATAGACGGAGTTTCCTGCACATGCCCAGATGGTGCATTCTATGTGATGATGAACATCGAAAAACTTATCGGCAGAACCATATGCGGGAAAGTTATAGAGAGTGCTGATGATTTTTCAGAGGTTTTCCTTTCAGAAGAACTTGTTGCAGTAGTATCAGGCGTAGGCTTTGACGCTCCTAATTTTGTAAGATGGTCATATGCTACAAGCAAAGAAAACATTTGCGAGGGTATAGACAGACTTGAAAAATTACTCTCTAAATAATTTAACTACTAAAAAATGGTTGTAAAAACAATGTTTTTACAACCATTTTTTTGCGGTCTGGACTTATTTTAAAAGCCGATTTAAAATCCGAAAGAATCACTAAGCGATAGCACCTCAATATTATGAAATTCATCGACTCCGTCAAGTGCACTTCCGTTTTTTGTTATGTACGATATTGCATTTATGTGTTCCTGAGTTATTTTTTCGCCCGGTATAATAATGGGGCTTTTATCAGGAATTTTAAACACGCCTTTTCTGCAAAGTCTGCCCTCTGCGTCCATATAATGCACCTTTTCACCCTCGCACCCGAAAGCCTTGTAGGGTAGCACTTTTGCGGATTTTCTTTTTGTAATAACGGCACTCGAGTCTTCCGCAGTAATCTTTGCACCGTATGTTTTGCCGATAAAGGAACAAGCCTGGCAAAGTTTTCTTATTTCGTCGGGAGTGTTATACACAGATACTGAAAAAACGAGATTATCGCCAAGAAACGAGTCGGGCTCTATAGAGTGTTTCGATACAAGAAGTTTGTATGCTTCTTTTGCACTTATATTGACTCTTGAGAAATTGAGTACAATTTTAAGTTTGTCCACTTCATCTATATTTGCACCGTTGTTGTATTCGGAGTCGAACCACAGTATATCGCAGTTTCGATTAAGCATATCTTTTCCGCGCCCTATTGTATCTAAAAGACGGTCATATTTTCTGCCGTTTTTAAAAGCATAGCCTACAGCATTTTCCGTAATACATACTGAGGAGAAAGAAAAACTTCCGCCCTGATATATTTCCAGTTGTTCTCTTAGGGCATCTTCATTTATGGGATTGCCTGAAAAATGCAAAAATCCGCTTCCTGAAAATCCGCCTAAAGTATCGGACGCACTGTGGATAACGATATCTGCACCGCACTCAAGGGCGGTTTCGGGGAATGAGTCAGAAAAATTAAAGTGCGCACCGTAAGATTCATCTACCATAAGAAGCATTTTTTTGCCGTGAGCAATTTCACGCGCTTTTTTTATGTTGGCGCACACACCGTTATAAGTTGGCGATGCGATAATTACCGCCTTTGCATCTCTATGTCTTTCGCAAAGGAATTCCAGTTCTTCAGTGTCTATACCGCCTAAAAGTGCATATTTGGTATTGTGTTTTCTTTTCATAAATATCGGTATGATTGCAAGAATTGTAATAGCATTTATAAAAGATTTGTCGCATTCAGGGTCAATGATAACCTTGTCTCCCGCTTTGCACATACACGCAAGGGCAGAAATAACACCTGCATCTTTTCCTCCTGTGAGATAAAAGGATTTGTCTGCTCCGAAAATATCTGCAATAAGTTTTTCGCCGTCTGTTAAAATGTCTTTCACATCAAGTGAAGAATTTTTTGAAACATCAAGTTGACCTAAAACATTATTTCTCATTTTTACTTTTCCCTTGTGAGCGGGAGTTGTGAAATGAATTTTATTTTTCAGGCTGAATTTAATTAAACTTTGGTAAATCGGGAATTTCATTTTTTTGACATTCCTTTCTCAAGCAGTTGAACAAGTTTTTTAGTGCATTTTATTTTTATCGTAATTTCGCCGTCTGAGTCTTTAAAGGTAAGATACACACATTTCCCTTTCTGAAAGGGTTTTGTAAAATTTTTCGCCTTTTTTTCGCTTTTTTCTGAAACCTTAATGAGATTATCTGCCGAAGATGAAAAAACAATTTTTTCTCTTTTTGAAAGAACGCTTTTTATAATAAAATCAGAGCCTGTAAGTTCAGTGTGAAACTCACAGAGCAGTTTTGTTATAAGAAAAACGGCAAAATATAATGTGCCCAAAAAACAAAGTATAAGTTTTAAAACAGGCAAAGAAAACTCAAAAATAATCTCGGCAATTCCCCACAGGATTACAAAAAGATATGTAGCAAAAAACCACACACAAACCGCTAAAATGGGGGATAATGAAGATTTCATAGTTTCTTTATACATAATTTTCACCGTAAATTCCTCTCACCGAAGCCTCGCCCGAATTTATTGAAACAGTCTTGCCCTCATCGGTAATGAGTTCAAGTTCAAATCCGCCGAGAATTTTAGTGCATTTTCCTTTGATTTCTCTTTCATCCGGGTATATCACTCTCACATGGGAGCCGACAGTTTTGCATACCTTTTCAAATTCTTCTCTTATAGAGTCATCGCTTTTTTCAAGATAATTTTCTATTTTCAAAACTATATCTGCAAGGAGTTGGTTTTCGTCAACATCTTCCCCTGTAACATCAGATATAGACACCGCATAGGGAAGAGCATCTCCCGAAACCGACGAATTTGCATTTATTCCTATTCCTACATTTATAAATTCGGGACTCCCGTTTATAAATTTTGCTTTAGTAAGTATCCCGCACACCTTTTTTCCGTCTTTTGTTATAATGTCATTGGGCCATTTGATTAAACACGGCATTATTTTCTCTATAGCCTTTTGAACTGAGAGAGCACAAATGGCTGTGTAACTTCCTATGTTTTCCCTCTCTGCAAGAAGAATCAATGAAAAATATATTCCGCCAAAAGGGGACGCCCACTGTCTTTTTTCTCTTCCTCTGCCGTTTGTCTGCTGCTTTGCTACAATAAGCGTTCCGTGATTTAAGTTTAGACTTTCGCTTACATCAAAAGTTGATGTAACACTCTCATAAAAGTAAAGGTCTTTGCCCAGAAGTTTTGTATTTAAATTTTCTTTGATTTTATTCTCATTAAGAGATTTCAGTTTTAAGTTCTGCATAAATATCGCCGTTTTCGATTATAATAACTCCGTAATTCCCTTTTGAACCGGGGTTTAACATAAGAGGTGTAGATGTGTCGTCCAAAAATTTCTGATGCGTATGCCCGAAAAGGCAAATGTCAGCACCTAAAGATTTTGCGTGTGCTTTTAAAAATTCAGGTGAAGATTTAACCCCGTATTTGTGGCCGTGGCAGATGAAAAACTTTTTGCCGCCGAGTTCAAAAAATCTTTCGTCGGGGAACATAGAAGAGTTAACCCAAAAATCATTATTGCCCTTTACAAATATAAATTTTTGCCTTGGAAAGATGCTTTCAAGGTCCTCACAGTCCCTTACCATATCGCCCAGATGAATACACCAGTCGCACTTTTCTTTTTCTAATGCCCCTATGGCATAATCTATACAAGAGTGAGTGTCGGAAATCACAAGAATTTTCAAAAAATCACTTCTCCTTAGTTTCTGAAACGTATCAAATACATTATACAATATTATAAGTTTAATTGCAACATAACATTATGTCAAACAAACGGAGAAATTTGTAAATTTTTTTCTGAAAAAGTGTTGACAAACTGAAAATATGATGATATAATATCATTCGTTGACACGAAAAAGAATATGGCCCCTTGGTCAAGTGGTTAAGACACCGCCCTTTCACGGCGATAACATGGGTTCGAATCCCGTAGGGGTCAGCGAAAAATCCGTACACGAAAGTGTGCGGATTTTTACTTATTACCTATTCACTCTTCACTATTCCCTAAAACTCACTCGTGTACGGATTTTTGAAGTAATAAGTAATAGTGAATAAGGAAGATGTAAGGTGCAAACTCGCAGGGCGAGTTTGTTTTGATAAAATTCAAAATCTAAATCCTGCCTTCTGGCAGGATTTTTTTGTTTCCTTCCATTATTTGTGCGTTGATATCCGATTGTATATACGCTAAGATATACAATGTAAACAAAACAAAGGAGGAAATGTTTAATGATTAAGTTTAGAAAACTTATCTCGCATCTTGCTATTTCATCAATATGCGCTTCAATGTTTACTATATCAGCATTTGCTCGTGTTTTTCCTGATGTCAAAGACTCAAACTTAGAAGACGCCGCCGAAGTTCTCAGCGCACTTGAGATTATGGTTGGCGACAAAGATACAGGCCTATTCAGACCCGCAGATCCTATAAAAAGGTCAGAGGCGGCAAAGGTTGGTGTAGCGCTTGTGGCAATGTCTGAGGCTGCATCAAACTCTGCTCACATATCAAAGTACCCCGATGTGGCAAAAGACCACTGGGCAAACGGATTTATAAATGTTGCAACGGCTCAGAAACTTGTGGTAGGCGACACTTCGGGCACATTTAGACCCGATGACCAGATAAAATTTTCAGAAGCCGTAACTATAATCATAAGAGCACTCGGTTATGAGCCTCAGGCAATGTCAAGAGGCGGATTCCCGTCGGGCTATATCCAGACTGCAAATTCAATCGGTCTTACAAAAGGACTTAGCGTAAATCAAGATGCACTTATTTCAAGAAAAGAAGTAGCAACCCTTGCCTATAACGCACTTAAGATCAATCTTATGGAGCAGACGAGTTTCGGCACCAATGTAAGTTACGAGGTAACCGATAAAACTCTTCTTAAAGATAAACACGGTGTAGAACTTGTAACAGATAAGGTGGCAGCGGTAGGTGCATCTACTCTTGAGTCAGAATCCGCACTTTCCAAAGGCGAAATTAAAATCGGAAGCACAGTATATTCTGTAGGCGATACCGATGTAAGAAATTCACTCGGCCACACAGTAGATGCTTATATTAAAAAGGTGCAGGGTGCAAAACGTCAGACCCTTATTGCACTTGTCGAGGCCGACGGTAAAAATAACTCTGTAACCGTAGGGGCAGAAGAAATTTCAAAAATTGAAAACTCTCTCTCAGGTATGGCACTTCACTACTATACTGATAAAGACCACGCAAAGACAATAAAAGCATCGCTCACAGGCGACGCACAGGTTATATATAACGGAAAATCAGCATCAAAAGATAAATTTGCTATGATAGATTCAGGATTTATAAAACTTCTTGATTCTGACGGCGACTCAAAATATGACATAGTTTTTGTAAACGAAACGAAGAACTATGTTGCATATAAAATCTTCCCGACCACAAATAAAATTACCGATAAATACAATATGGGAACACTCATACTTGATTTTGACGATGAAACAAAAACTGTAGTTCTGGAAAAAGGCGGGAAAAAAGTAACCCTTAAAGATTTAAAAGAGTGGGATATCATCACCGTTACAAAATCGGAAGATGAAAAACTAATATATGCCGAGGTTATAAGAGACTCTGTTAAAGGTAAAATCACAGAAAAAGACGATACCCACATTTATATAGACGGCGAAAAGTATAAGATTGCATCAAACTATCCATCAGCATTAACCCTTGGAACAGAGGGCACATTCTATCTTGACGCAGAGGGAAAAGTAAGTGCGTTTGACGGCAAGAGTGCCAGAAGCACAAACTATGCTTATCTTGAGGGCATTGAACTTTCCCAAGGTCTTGAAAGAGTGCTTAAATTAAAACTTTTCACTAAAGACGGCGAAATGGTAACACTAAGTGGTGCTGATAAATTAAAAATCAACGGACGTACAGGTCTTTCAGGCGCTCAGGCGATAGAAATAATCGGAAGAGATAAAAAACTTATCACTTTTGAAAAAGGGACAGACGGTAAAATAACAGAGATTAACACCTATACCGAAGCCCTTAGTCCTGATGAAACAAAATTTACTCTTAACTTTACTGAAACAGACGCAGTATACAGAGCATCATCTTCAAAACTTGTAGCATCTGATATGACTGTAACTATAGATTCATCAACACTTGTTTTAAGCATACCCTCGTCAGGCTCTGAAAAGGATTATGCCGTAAAAGACAAAACTTTCTTTTTAGACTCGCACCTCTATGACATTATGGTCTTTGATATGACCGAAGACTACAGGGCGGGTGCTGTTATAGTAACAGATGCCGAGGAAAAAGCAGATGAATCATCACCGATTGCAGTGGTTGACAGCATTACAACTATAAAAGATTCAGACGGCGAAACAGTTCATAAACTGTATGCGTATTCTGAAGGCAAAAAAATTACTCTCACATCAAAAGATAAATTGACTTTTGTAAAAGAGGGAAGCACTCTTCTTTCAAAAGGCGATATAATCCAGTATAAAAACGACACTTCAGGCAAAACCGTGAAAATCTCGCTTCTCTTTGATTCTCGCGATAAAACAACAGAGTTTAAAACCGATATTTCAGATGACCTTACCGTAGTTTACGGGAAAGTTACTAAAATGTTTTCAGACTCTGTAAACATTAAGGTTTCAGAGTCTTCTCCTGAAAACTATGATATAGAAAATGCAACAGTCTATGTGTATGACTCGGGCGCATCAAAACCCAAAGTATCTGTAGGCAAAGCATCAGATATCGGATTATATGAAAACGATTCGAGCAGAGTGTTTGTGAGAATTTACAGGGGCGAAGTGAAAGAGATAACAGTGGTAAAATAATATAATAACAATATTGGCACAGGAATGAATTTCCTGTGCCTTTTTATTGTGTTACTGAGAAACAAATTCTCATATAATTAACGGGTGATATTTTTATGAAAAAAGTTTTAACCGAAAAAATAATTTGTTTAGGACTTATTTTTTCACTCATCGCATTTCACTCAGGTGCGCAAAGGACTAAAAGCGTATTTAAAGAAGATGAAAAAATAAAACTTGCAATTCTTATGTATCACGGATTTTCATCGGGCAAGGCAGAGAGCACATATGTGATAGATGAGGGGAAACTTGAAGAAGACATAATATATCTTAAAGAAAACGGATTTTCGTTTATATCCTGTACTGACCTTACAGATTTTATAGACTATAATAAACCACTGCCCGAAAAATGCGTTATGCTCACTTTTGATGACGGGTATTACAATAACTATCTTTATGCTTTCCCCATAATTAAAAAGCACGGGGTAAAAGTAACGCTTTCTCCTATAGCGTCGTGCTCTGAGGAAGAGGGCATATCCTCTGATTCAAACCCTGCATATTCACATATGACTTGGGAGCAGATAAGAGAAGTCTCGGATTCAGGTCTTATAGAAATCCAAAACCACTCTTATGATATGCACTCTTTAAATAATGGAAGAAAAGGAAGTGCAAAGGCTTTTTCCGAAACAGGAGAAGACTACAGATACATCTTTTTTAAAGACCTTTTAAACGCTCATACCGCCATTAAAAATGCTACGGGAAAAGCCCCCTATGCCTATGCCTATCCGTTTGGAAGCGTGAGTTATGAAACAAGAGCAATTTTGAAATGCTTTGGTTACCGCATAAGTTTCGGTTGCGAAGAGGGGATAAACTATATCACCAGAGATAAGGACAGTTTATATATGCTCAAAAGATTTAACCGCTCAAATGAAAAAAACGCACGGATGCTTCTTGACGGCTATTGATTTGAGAAAAAGTTTATGATAAAATAAAAACATCAATAGTCAAAAAGGAGAACTGCAAATGGATAGTTTCTTAGAATATATGATAAAAGCAAAAAAAACCCGCGCACAGAAGATGCGTCAGGTTTTAATCTGGATAGGAGCACTTGTTTCTATGCTTTTTGTAACTATGGTTTTTCTCATTATTTCAGCATCTTTCCCCGCCGCACTTACAATATGGCCGCTTACTGTGGCAGGTATAATTTTCGGTGCGTATAAACTGATTATCTCCTATGATGTTGAGTATGAATACATTCTTACAAACGGTGAACTCGATGTTGATAAAATAACAAACAGAAAGAAAAGAAAACGCCTTGTAACAGTTCACGCAAAAACCTTTACCGCATTCTATGTTGCAGATAAAGACGATTTTTCAGACAAGGAAAAGGCGTTTGCAAGAGTTATAGATGCAACCGCTCATTCAGATTCGCATACCGATTACTGTGCGGAATTTTTCAAAAACGGGCAGAAAATAAAACTCATTTTTAACCCCACACAGAAAATGATAGATGTATTCAAGGTCTTTGCGCCGAGAGTAATAACAGAAAACGGAAGTTTTGATATATGATTGGACAGAAAACAGCAGAAAATATTTTAGAAAAGTTTGATAATTTAAAAACTGATGGGGTAATAGATATTTCCTATGCCCGTGAAGTTTTCAAAAAAAGACCCCGAGATAGCCACAAAGGTACTTTTGGCAGACTCCTTGTCTTGGCAGGTTCAAAAGGTCTTACAGGTGCGGGGGCACTTGCCTGCAGATCGGCACTCAAGGCTGGGGCAGGTCTTGTTACTCTTGCCTGTGCTGAGGAATTAAACCCGATTTTTGAAGTAAAACTTACCGAGGCGATGACTTTTCCTTTAAAGTCAAAAAATGGTGCGATAAGAAAAAGTGAGAAAAAGAAACTTACCAAAAAAGCAAATGAAAGCACTGCACTTTTAATTGGTTGTGGGCTCTCTCAGGCAAAAGGTGTTGACTCGCTTGTGAGATATGTAGTAAAAAATGCTCTATGCCCCCTTGTTCTTGACGCCGATGCACTGAATGTTATATCAAAAGACCCGTCGGTTTTAAAGAGTGCAAAAAAGATGTGCATAATAACTCCTCACATAGGCGAGTTTTCAAGACTTTGCGCACAAAGTATAAATGATGTAATCAAGAATAAAGAAACCCTTGCACAAAACTTTTCTAAAGAATACGGCTGTATTGTCGTTTTAAAATCACACGAAACAATAGTTGCAACACCTGACGGTGAAATTTACAAAAATATTTTAGGAAATCCAGGTATGGCAACGGGCGGAACGGGCGATGTACTCGCAGGTGTGATAGCATCTCTTGTGGGTCAGGGAAATGATATGGTGAAAAGTGCTCTTGCCGGAGTTTTCATTCATTCTCTCTCAGGCGACATAGCAAACGAAATGTTTGGGGAATATTCTCTCACTGCAGGAGATATAATTAACTGTCTGGCACCTGCAATAAAGGCGCTCGGTTAAAAATTTAATAGGTGTTTAGGGGGTAGGACGGAGAGTGAAAAAATTTTTTCTCTTTTTATCACTTTTGACACTTATGATAAACTGCACAGGGTGTAATTCCGCTAAAAACAGTGCAGAAAATATACATAAAAGAGTACACGAAACTTACTACAATGTTGACAGTTACAGTGCAAAATGTCAGATAAGCGCTTTTACAAAAGGCGGACAGAACGATTACGAGTGCGAAGTACACTACGACAGTAAAAGCAATTCCTACAGTGTTATATCAGACGGTATGAAGATCGATATAACGGGCGATGTGACAACCATAACAAAAGGAGACAGTGTGCTCAGTGCCCCGTCATCTGACGATGATATGACTATATTTGTAAACACATTTTTCAAAAGTTATTATGAATCTGAAAGCACTTTAATGACGGTGTCTGCACAAGATTCAGATACCACGCTTTTAGAGTGCGATATGATAAATCCGACAGAATATGCGTCGCATATGAAACTTTGGGTAAATAACGAAAATGCACTTCCTGTGCGTATGCAGGTGTTTGGAAAAGATGATTTTATGCACACCGAAATAACTTTTGTTGAATTTAACGGTTATAAAATATAAAAAGTGTGAATAATAATATCACCGTAGCGGAGTAGACAATAAAAACTGTGCGTGTACATAGGTCCTGTCCCAAAGCGGTGATAACCGTAGCCTTATTGGTATAAAGTGTATTTGACAACTCTGGCGTGGTGCGATATAATTAACCATATAGGTACAAAAGGTGATTCACCTGTAAGAATGGGGGCGTGGCTAAAATGGCACGGCAAAGGAAAATTCTTGTAAGTTTGCCGGATTCTTTACTTAATGAACTCGACAGCATTGCGTACTCTCAGAATTTAAACAGAAGCGAGTTTATTCGCGAAGCCATGAAACATTATATCAGCGAGAAAAAGAAGGCTGATATTGTCCGCAGACTAAAAAAAGGGTACGAGGAAATGGCAGAGTTAAATCTGGAAATTTCCGACCTTTGCCTTGAAACAGACAACCGTCAACTCCGGCTCTACGAGGAAAGACTTGCGGAGTGTGAATAGATTTGACAGTAAAAAGAGGAGACCTCTACTATGCGGATTTGAGCCCGGTTGTAGGCTCAGAACAAGGCGGGATAAGACCTGTCCTTGTCGTACAGAACGATGTCGGCAATAAATACAGCCCGACAGTGATAGTTGCAGCAATAACATCGCAGATAAACAAAGCAAAACTTCCTACACATATAGAAATCTGCGGTGAAAAGTACGGACTTTTAAGAGACTCAGTAATTTTATTTGAGCAAATCCGTACTATAGACAAAAAAAGGCTTAAAGAAAAAACAGGCCATATAAGCGAAGACCTCTATCCGTATGTTGATGAGGCTCTTAAAATAAGTCTTGGTCTGGTCGGCTTTTAATTTACTAAAGGTGGTAATACTTATGAAAAAGACAAAATCAGGGAAAATTTTAGTTTCATTACTTTGTGTCATAGCGCTTTGCATTCCCGCTCTTGCATCAGACCCGGGAAGCCTTGATGACCCGCTTGTAACACTTTCGTATGTGAATGATGTGCTTTTGCCTCAGGTGAAAAGTTATGTAGATACTACAATTTCTGCTTCAAACGGCGAAGGTGGAGCGGATTACAGCGTTGTAAATGTGTCAAAAGGTCAGATGATACTCGGCGGAAAAAGTTGTCATATGATAATGAGAATGGGCACAGGCACAATAGTTGCCACTGAAAAAGGCGGGGTCGCAGATGTAACGGTAGGCATAGATCTTGCAAACGGCACAGCCGCACCGTCAAATCATCTTCTTATAATACCCGTTGATGACGGACGCGGAATTAAAATGACATCTGACGGAATATTGATGATAAGCGGAAAATATTCTGTTGCTCAGTAATTTTTAGGATAATAAAAAGAAAGGACTGTATTTGTGTAAAATACAGTCCTTTTTATTTGCTTTTTATTTAATTATTAAATCTCCGACTTCAACGATATTTCCCGCACCCATTGTAATTATGATGTCGCCGTCCTGGGCGTTTTCTCTTACATAATCTGCAATTTGGGTAAACGAGGGCATATAAATTGCACCGTCAATAACATTTGCAAGAGCGCTTGAATGTATTTCGCCCGTATCTTTTTCCCTGGCCGCATAAATATCTGCCACAATTAATTTGTCAAATCCTGAAAGGGCTTTTTGGAATTCGTCAAAAAGGGCTTTTGTGCGCGTGTATGTGTGAGGCTGGAAAATACACCATATTTTGCTATGCTTTATTTTCCTTGCCGATAAAAGTGTCGCTTCAATTTCTGCGGGGTGATGGGCGTAATCGTCAATTATAAGAGCACCGTTATATGTGCCTTTTTTCTCAAAGCGTCTTTTTGTGCCTCTAAAACTTTCAAGACCGAGTTTTATATTTTCAATGCTGAGTCCCATCTCCAAACAAGTAGCAAAAACGCCCGTTGCGTTGAGGACATTATGCACACCTCTTACATTAAGGGTTAAAGATGCAAGTTTCTCTCCGTCTTTTTTTATTGTAAAAGACGGGAACCCAAAATCGTCATAAGTTATGTCACACGCCCTATACATACCATTTTCAATGCCGTATGTTACAGGATTTGTTTTTGCTTTTTCAAGGCAGTCAAGAGCATTCTCGGAGTCTGCACAAACAGTGAGAATACCATCTTCGGGAACAAGCGATGCAAAATCGGTAAAAGCAGATTTTATATCATCGATATCTTTGTAGTAATCGAGATGGTCTTCGTCAACATTTAAAATAATCGCAACAGTAGGGAAGAAACTCAAAAAACTTCTGCAGTATTCGCAAGACTCTGTGAGGAAATACTCGCTTTTCCCTATGCTTAAATTACCGCCTAAAATATCAAGTTCGCCGCCCACCATAACAGTAGGGTCTAGTCCTGATTTCATAAGAACATATGCAAACATAGAGGTGGCAGTGGTTTTGCCGTGAGTTCCTGCGACAGAGATTGCTTTTTTGTAGTTTTGCATTATTTTTCCAAGCATCTCGGCTCTTGCTAAGGTTTCTATCCCTTTTTCTCTTGCACTCATAAGTTCGGGATTATCATCTTTTATAGCAGCAGTATATACAACAAGGTCAGGATTTTTGATATTTTCTTCCGAATGTCCTTTGTATATAACTGCGCCTTTCCCTGCAAGGTCATCTATAATAGCCGAAGAGCCTGAATCCGACCCCGACACCTTTACGCCGTTTGCCATAAGTACTTTTGCTATAGCGCTCATACTTATTCCGCCGATACCTATAAAATGAACATGATTTAATCTATTCAAACCGGATACAACTCCTTAAAATCAACTCTTACTTAATTATACACTATATTTTGGAAAAAATAAACATAAATAATAAACAAATTTAATTTTATTTGATGTGTATTATATTTAAAAGAAAAGATAAAAATACTATGGAAGACAATACAAGACTTGAAATTACGGAGGTTATAATATGGAAATAACAGACATCAGAATAAGACAGACAAGTACTGGCGAAAAAATGAAAGCAGTGGTTTCGGTTACCTTTGATAACTGTTTTGTAGTGCACGATATAAAAATAATCGACGGCGACGACCGTCTTTTTATAGCAATGCCGAGCCGAAAAACCCCTGATAATGAATATAAAGACATAGCACACCCAATAAATATGGAAATGCGTGAACTTCTGCAAAGAAGCATACTTGAAAAATATCAGTCGCTTCTCGCAGAGGAATAAAAAAGGGATTGTAAAAAAAGTCCGGAACGCAAAAAGGCGGAAATAAAACTGGCGCAAGAATTAAGGGTGCTCGTAAGTCTTTGAATTTTGGTTTATATGTTGAAAAATATCTTCGTCAAGATATTTTTCTTCAAAATTATGCCTTTTTGCTACGAGCAAATCTCACCGCTCACAGTACTTTTGTACAGCGTCGGGCTATCGCTCAAAGCAAGATAAATTCTTGCTTTGAGTTCGATTTGCTCATTCCGAATCCATAAAAATGGACTGTAAAAAACAATTGTTTTTTACAGTCCATTTTAATTTAATTTTGATTAAAAAGTTCTGTGTAGAAACTAATTTTATCAGTTTCTTTAAATGTCGCATCATCTGAAAGACTGCTCTTTTCAGCGTTAATCAGCGTTCCCATTACAGAAGGTGTACCTTGATTAAGCATTGATAAAACAACTTTTGATGTATTGAGAGGCAATTTCTTGATGATGTGATAACCTGAATAATTGCTTTCTTCAACAAGTACAGGTTCACTTACCTCGCCCTCTTTAAGTTCAAAGGCTTTGTCCTCAAATGCGGCAACCATTTCGCCAGTAGTAAAGGTATAACCGTCAGGCATCATAAGTTTTCCGCTTTGGTCTCTGCCGTCTTCGGAGAATTCTTCCATAAGTTTATCGAAGTCTTCGCCTTTATCAATTCTTGCCTTTATGTCATTTGCAAGTTTTTCTGCTTCTTCTTTAGTACGGAGCGTACCGCCGAACTGAATTAGGATATGTTTTGCAGATACATAATAATTCTTTGCAAGACTTGCATAGTAGAGATTTCCCATATATTCTTCGGTTACAATCTGCTCGATTGTCTCGGCATTTGTGTTTAAAAGAAGAAGGTAATCATCATAACTTATGCCCTGCTGGGAGATACTTGATTTAAACTGGTTAATCTGCTCTTTTATAGCAGCCTTATCTTCTTTGGAAAGTTTCAAATTGCTTTCAATTGCCTTCTGGTAAGCAAGTTTTACAGTAGCAATTTCTTTTTTTGCCTGTTCGTTTATAACGCCTGTATCGATTTGCGGTGTAGCAGACGAATCTGCACTGCTTGATGATTGAAGTGCCTGATACTGAGCAGCATACTCTTCATTATAAAGATTTGAAAAATACCACGCATAATATGCACCGCTTATTTCAATGTCATCATTTATAATAAGAACAGTTTCTTTCATCTGGTCTTTGATTTTCTTAAGTTCTTCTTTCTGCAGATTTAACTCGTTTACATCGTCCATATCTTTTACAAGACCGCAACCTGCAAAGCACGAAAAGATAAGAGCAAATACAGAAATAAGAGCAATTATTTTACTTACTTTTTTCATTTTCTTCACCTTTCCTGACAAATCAATAACTTTTTGAATAGTTCGGAGCCTCTTTTGTAATTGAAATATCGTGGGGGTGGCTTTCGATAAGACCGGCATTTGTTATTCTCACAAATTTGCCGTTTTCTTTAAGCAGAGCAATTGTGGGAGTTCCGCAATAACCCATTGAAGAACGAAGACCGCCGACTAGTTGGAAGATAGTGTCTGAAAGAGGACCTTTGTAAGGAACTCTTCCCTCAACGCCTTCGGGAACAAGTTTTTTAGAGCCTGTCTGGAAGTATCTGTCTTTGCTTCCTTTTTCCATAGCAGCAATAGAACCCATACCTCTGTATACTTTAAAGCGTCTGCCTTCGTAAATTTCAGAGTCACCGGGGCTTTCTTCACAACCTGCAAGAAGACTTCCGACCATAATAACATCTGCACCTGCAGCGATTGCTTTTGCAATATCGCCGGAATATTTAATGCCGCCGTCTGCAATAACGGGAATGCCGTATTTTTTCGCAAGTTTAGCCACATTGCAAATTGCGGTAATCTGAGGCACACCCACACCTGCAACAACACGGGTTGTGCAGATTGAACCGGGGCCGATACCTACTTTAACAGCATCTGCTCCTGCTTTTATAAGTTCTTCTGCCGCTTCAGCAGTTGCGATGTTACCTGCAACCACCTGAACATCGGGGAAGTTTGCCTTAATCTTTTTAAGACAGTCTAAAATGTTTTGTGAATGACCATGTGCAGAATCAAGTACCAAAAGGTCAACATTTGCATCAACGAGTGCCTTTACTCTGTCGAGTACATCTGCAGTGATGCCTATTGCAGCAGCGCAAAGAAGTCTGCCTTTTTCGTCTTTGGCTGAATTAGGATATTTAACTGATTTTTCAATATCTTTAATTGTTATAAGACCTTTGAGTTCCCCTGAAGCACTTACAATCGGGAGTTTCTCGATTTTATATTTTCTTAAAATTTCCTGTGCCTCATCAAGTGTAGTGCCTTCGGGAGCAGTAACAAGACGGTCGCTTGTCATAGCAGAAGATATGGGTTTTGAATAATCAGTTTCAAATCTTAAGTCTCTGTTTGTTATAATGCCCACAAGTTTACTGTTTTCGCAAACCGGTACACCTGAAATTCTGTATTTGCCCATAAGTGCATCGGCATCGTTTAAGGTGTTGTCGGGAGAAAGGAAGAACGGGTCTGTGATAACGCCGTGTTCTGAACGTTTAACCTTGTCCACTTCAGTTGCCTGTTGTTCAATAGTCATATTTTTGTGAATAACGCCGATTCCGCCCTCTCTTGCAATAGCAATTGCCATAGAAGACTCGGTTACAGTATCCATCGCAGCACTCATCATAGGAATGTTGAGTTTGATTTTTTTAGTAAGATTAGTTTTCAGACTTACCATATCGGGAGTTACATCAGATTTCTGGGGAATCAGAAGAACGTCATCAAAGGTAAGACCTTCATATGCAATTTTGTCAGCCATAAGAAACTCCTTTCACTATTGTAAACTATAGATTTAAAATAATAAATTATAAATGTTTATTACCCTATAGTATAATAAAAAAACGCGTTTAAGTCAACACCCAAATGCTTTTTTGGTAAATTGTACACCGCAGGGAACGGACTCTCAAATTTTTTAGGGAAAAATGCAAAAAAGGGACTGTAAAAAAACAATTGTTTTTTTACAGTCCCTTTAAGTCTTTAAAAAATTCTTCTTGCAGATGAATATCTTGCCCCGTAGTTTCCTGAAAGGCTTTCAATTCTTACTGTATATCCTGTTCTGGGAGAATGGATAAACATATTGTCGCCGACATATATTCCGACGTGGCCGATATAAGAGCCACCTGCATAATTTGAAAAACAGATTATATCGCCGGGGCGCAAGTCTTCTCTTGACACCCAGTAGCCGTTATGTGCCTGAGATGCTGCGGTTCGGTCAAGGTTTACACCATACATTGAATAAACATACTTTACAAATCCTGAGCAGTCAAATCCCGAGGGGGACATTCCGCCGTAAACATAAGGAGTTCCTATGTACTGTTTTGCGGTTTCAACTACTTTCTGACCAAGAATTGTCTGGTCGGGGGTAAGTGAGTCTGTAAAAGCAACATAGTCTGAGTGAATGTATGCATAACTGTCATTATATCTTATCTGGTACCAGATATCTTCTGCATTGGTGATGTCAACCTTAGTTCCGTATGTATATTGTCCGATTATTTCTGCTTCGGTGCTTGGCTGGGAGCGTACATTTAAAACATCTGCAGTTGTATATGCCACTTCTCCGTCAGCACTTGCACATACTGAAAACGCTATAAGAAATACTGCTAGTGTCAGGATGACTTTTAATAAATTTCGCATTTTGTTTCCTCCGTTAATTTTTTCAGATTTCAACTTCTTAAGTGCAAAATCTGATTGACTAACGGGTTTATTATAGCACTAAAATGCATTTTTGTCAAACTTTTTTAACAATTAAGTAACATATTTAAGAAAACTGTATAGCCGAGTGAGGGTATTCTTAGTGGTATTTAACAAAATTTTACGCTTTTTTTAGTTGATTTTGCTCTTGATAAATGTAAAATCGTTTAAAAAGCGATTGAATTGTTAAAAAAATGTTACATTCAGTTAATATTAGTTAAAATTTTTACACAAGTACCTAAAATTTCGTAATCCGAGTCCCTTTCGTCATAGCGTATGGGAGTAAAATCGGTATTGAGGACACTCGGCATCATTGACACGATGTGTCCGTCGCGGATATATTTTCTTATATAATATTCATTCGTCTTTTTGTTTAGAAATAAAACTATTGATTTTTCTTTTACGGCTTTTTCCAAACGGACAAACACACAGTCGTTTTTGGAAATTCCGTCAGATTTCAGTGCATCGTCTTTAACTTTGGCAAAAACAAAATTACCCGAACCGAGTATAGATGACGGCATAGTAACAAATGAATCCATAACATTTGAAAATTTTTCGTCGCCAGGGTCAAATTCCTTGGCGTTTATAAAAGGTATGGCAACATCTTTTCCTGACTGAACAAGTTTTCTGTCAAGGTCATTGCCAGAATTGTCGCCGAATTTTGCGAGCATATATATGAGAGGGTATCCGAGAGCGTGAGCAATCTGGTCTAAGGTTGAAACAGACATTTCGCAGTAACTTGTTTCATAATTGGATATACAGGTCTTTCCGACACCGATTAGTTTACCGAGTTGTTCCTGGCTAAGACCTTTCTCTTTTCTTGCCCTTTTTATAATAAGTCCGTAATTTGTGGAATTTTTCATGAGTGAGAGCCTCCGACACTGTAAAAATTTTCATATAATAATATTACTACACTATTTGGGAGGCGTCAACAAAAATAAGTAACCAAACAAAAGGCAGATACATATTATAACAATGATCCTGAAAAGCGGAGGTGTAATAAAATGTTCGGTAAGGGTGTATTTGGCTCGAATGACGGTATACTTTTCTTCATTCTTGTTTTCCTGTTACTCTTTGGCTGCTGCGATCAAAACGAATCAGGTTGCTGCAATTAATATTGAATTAAGGAGGTAAAAATCTATGTTTAACATTTTTGGAAACGGAAACTGTTCACAGCCGAGCAGCACATTGCTCTGGTTCATCATCTTAGTAATCCTGCTTTTTATGAAAAACGGCGACGGATGCTGCGAAATGACAGACGACTGCGGCTGCTGATATTAAAGAAAGGGGATAGACCTTTATGAATGACTGCTGCGGATGTAACAATTCAAACGGCATATTCGGCTCCGGCAATCTCTGGTGGATAATAATAGCAATAATTGTTATTGTATGGCTCTCGGGCGATTCACAAAATGGCGGTTGCGGATGCTGCTGAGCAAGTAAAACAAATGTATATATAATGTAGAAACAATATAATAAACGGCGGTATATAACGTTGGCTAACCAAACGGGCGGCGGTATATACCGCCTTTTTTGTACATATTATATAATATTTTCGAAAAAATGAAATAATTAGGAATTTTGTATTGACTTTTGATTTTCGATGTGTTATTATTTTACTGCTAATCAAGGCTCTTTTTTTTTGTGCACAAATTTAAGTTCGCATAAAATTAAGAAAACAATATATACAAGAGGCATTGAAATTTTAAGGAGGTGCATCCCCGTGAGAGTAAAAATCACATTAGCGTGCAGCCAGTGTAAACAGAGAAATTACAATACTATGAAAAACAAGAAAAACGACCCTGACAGACTTGAAATGAACAAGTATTGCAGGTTCTGCAGAAAGCACACCTTGCACAAGGAAACAAAGTAAGGAGGGTAATATGATGAAAACTGTCAATAGAATTTGTCAGATTCTTTCGGTTATCTTCGCAGTTGTTTCTTTAGTACTCTTTTTCACCCCATTTGCTACAATTTCTACCGCAAGCGGTGATACAACAATGGTGGGTGCAGCACTTGGTTTTGGTGCTAAAACTGAACTTGCAGGCACAGAGTATGATATGGCAAGATCGGCAGATATTCTTTTCTGCTTCTGGCTTACCTTAATAGGTGTAGTGCTTAGTGTTTTCGCGTTCAAGTCAAAAAAGGTACGCTATTTTGCACCTGCAGTGGGTTTGGGCACCGGCATTTATATGTTGGTTATAGCCCTCAGCAATGCTACTAAGTTTGTGGACTGTCGTCCTCTTAGTACTACCCTAAAGAACGTTATACCTGCATACGAAAGTTCTGTTTTGTTTACAGCAATCGCACTTTTGCTTTTTGCTGTTGCAGCAGCAGCGTATCTTCTTATCGATGATTACATCGAGGTAACTGAATCTAAGGGCGCAAAACGCACAATCGCGCAGCGTGTAATCGGCTTCTTAAAAGATTACAAGAGCGAGATTAAGAAAATAGTATGGCCCGGAATAAAGGATGTTGCTAAAAACACAGCAATCGTTCTTGTTATGTGTCTGCTTGTTGGTGCGTTTATTTGGCTTCTTGACCTTGGCATAGGCAATCTCATAGAACTTATTTTAAAATAAGATCGTAGGAGGTAGCGATTATGTCAGAAACAACTGAAGCAAGATGGTATGTTGTACACACTTATTCAGGCTATGAGAATAAGGTTGCAACCGACCTTGCCACAATGGTCGAAAGTCGCGGTATGCAGGACTTAATTCAGGATATTAAAATCCCGATGGAGACCGTTACCGAGATTAAAGACGATAAGGTTCGCGAGGTTGAAAGAAAAATTTTCCCCGGATATGTTTTGATTAAAATGATTGTTACCGATGACAGCTGGTATGTTGTTCGCAACATTCGCGGTTGCACAGGCTTTGTAGGTCCTGCCTCTAAGCCGGTACCGCTCACCGATGCTGAAGTTGCAGCTCTTGGCGTTGAAAAGCACAGCGTAGAGGTAGGCTACAGCGAGGGTGACACCGTTAAGATTATAAACGGTCCGCTTGAAGGTTACAGCGGCGTTATCAAATCAATTGATTTGGCAAACAATAACGTGTGTGTTGTGCTTTCAATGTTTGGCAGAGAAACACCGGTTGAGCTTGAACTTGACCAAATTTCTCTCGATGATTAAGTGTTAATACGCAGAAATGCTTATTAACTTCCGGCATACAAATTTTTTTACAGTCAAGGTTAACCGTCTGTAAAAATGTGAGCATTTGTGTGTCACGGTGGGAGGAGTATGTATATGAGTACTCCGCCAAGTGTTACTTTAGCAAGGCAAACGCCTTGACTAAACACGGTTACCACGAATAATGGAGGTGCTATTTATGGCTCAGAAAATTACAGGTTATATTAAATTGCAGATTCCTGCAGGTAAGGCAACACCGGCTCCACCGGTTGGTCCTGCACTCGGTCAGCATGGTGTTAACATCATGGAGTTTACCAAGGCATTCAACGAAAGAACCAAAAATGACGTAGGTATGATTATACCTGTTGTTATTACTGTTTATGCAGACCGTTCTTTCAGTTTTATTACAAAAACACCACCCGCAGCAGTGCTTATTAAAAAAGCATGCGGCATCGAAACCGCATCGGGTACACCTAATAAAACAAAGGTTGCCAAGATTACAAGCGAACAAGTAAGAAAAATCGCAGAAACAAAAATGCCCGACCTTAATGCAGCAAGCATTGAAGCAGCTATGAGTATGATAGCTGGTACTGCTCGCAGCATGGGCGTTGAAGTTGTTGATTAAGAGGTAAACGACTATGAAACACGGAAAGAAATATAGAAACAGCGCAGAACTTATCGAAGCAGGTAAGTTTTACGATGTTGAAGAAGCAGTAGCAGTTGCTGTTAAAACAGCTTCTGCAAAATTTGATGAAACCGTTGAACTTCACGTTCGTCTCGGTGTTGACTCACGTCACGCTGACCAGCAGGTAAGAGGCGCCGTAGTTCTTCCCAACGGTACAGGTAAAACTGTAAGAACTCTTGTTCTTGCAAAGGCTGACAAGGCTGAAGCAGCTCTTGCTGCAGGTGCTGACTATGTTGGTGCTGAAGATATGGTAGAAAAAATCCAAAAAGAAAACTGGATGGATTTTGACGTAGTTATCGCTACACCTGATATGATGGGTATGGTAGGTCGTCTTGGTAAGGTTCTTGGTCCTCGTGGTCTTATGCCTTCACCAAAGGCTGGTACCGTAACACCTGACGTTGCTAAGGCAGTTACCGAAGCAAAGGCTGGTAAAATTGAGTACCGTCTTGACAAAACCAACATCATTCACTGCCCAATCGGCAAAGTATCATTTGGTCCGGAAAAGCTTCAGGAAAACCTTGACGCACTTATGGGTGCTATCATCAAGGCTAAGCCTGCTGCAACCAAGGGTCAGTACGTTAAATCTTGCACAGTGGCTACAACAATGGGCCCCGGCGTTAAGATCAACGTTGCTAAATTTGGTGCTTAATTAAATCTTAAAGCCGTCCGAAAGGACGGCTTAATTTTTTTGTATAACGAAAACCACACGCTAAGCGTGTGGTTCCAAAGAGGCTTTTGCCGATGAGTAAAAAAGAGGCTCCTATGGTATAATGCAAGAGGTCT
>JAZQDA010000190.1:0-11573 GCA_045546535.1 Clostridia bacterium
ATACTGTTCATTTTTCAAAGTTCAAACCGTCGCCGTTTGACAAGCGACTTGATTATTATAACACAGCAAAAACTCAATGTCAAGAACTTTTTTGAAATTTTTTAAACTTTTTTTAAAAAGTTTTTTGTCATTTTTGCGGTGCTTTATTAATATATCATACAGCCTATAGGTTTGTCAACAACAAATTTAAAATTTGGACAATTTTCCCACATTATTGACCGCTTTCTATATCTATACTTAAAGTATTCCACAATTCATACAAATTATTCAGGTTTTCTTCGCATTTTTCGCACTCCGAATAAAGTTCGCTGACCTTGTCATAATCTGAACCTGCCTGTGTAATTTCTTCTTTAAGTAAAGAAATTTTCGTTTCAAGTTGTTCTATCTCTTCTTCTGTTCTCTGCAGTTTTTTCTGTAGGTTTTTAAGGTTTGCCTTTTTGCGTTTGCTAAGTTCATATTCCTCTCCCGCAGAAGCAGTCTGAATTTCATTTGAAGAAACTATATTTTGTGATGAGAGCGACTTATATACCAGATATTCATCATAGTTTCCCTTATATGAAGTTATTGTGTCAGATGTGAGTTCCAATATTCTGTCGGCAGTTTTATTTAGGAAATAGCGGTCATGAGAAACTAAAATTACAGTACCGTCAAAATCTTTCACTGCACCATCAAGTGCCTCTTTGGAAGAAAGGTCAAGGTGGTTTGTGGGTTCGTCCAATAAAAGTGTGTTTGCCTTTTCCATCATTATTATAAGAAGCATAAGTCTTGCTCTTTCTCCGCCGGAGAGAAGAGATACTTCTTTATATACGTCCTCATCTGTAAAAAGCACAGTACCGAGAAGTGTGCGGACATCTGATTCGTCCATTCTGGGAAAGCGATCCCATATTTCAGAGAGGACATTTTTCTTTTCATGAAGAAGTTTTTGCTCCTGGTCATAATATGCCAGTTCGACATTTCTGCCAAACTCAAATTCTCCGCCGTGCAAGGTATTAATTCCGACAAGGGTTTTTAAAAGTGTAGATTTACCTATGCCGTTATCACCTATTATTGCCACCTTTTCGCCGCGTTTTATATCAAAATTTATATTTCTGGCGATTGTTTTCATAATGCCCTGAGCATTGACATTGAGTTCAAGATTTTCACACGCTAAAACATCTTTATATGACGGGAACTCCATTTCGAATTTAAAGCGACACGCCTTATTCATAAGAACGGGTTTTTCTATTATATCGATACGGTCTATCGCCTTTTGTTTGCTTTTCGCCATTTTAGCGGTAGAGGCTCTTGCTTTATTGCGAGTTACATAGTCTTCGAGTTTTCTAATTTCTTCCCTTTGCTGCTCGTAGTGTTTCATTTCTATCTCGAAGTTTTTCTCTTTTTCATTAAGATAGAAAGTATAGTTTCCGCTATAGCGAGTGCATTTATTTCTTTCTATTTCATAGAGGCTGTCGCAGATACTGTCAAGGAAATAGCGGTCATGGGAAACGGCTATTATTATCCCTTTATATGATTTTAGATATCCCTCAAGCCACTGCATTGTGCGGAAATCAAGATGGTTAGTGGGTTCATCAAGCAAAAGGACATCGGGGTTACCCAAAAGAAGTTTTGCAAAAGCAAATTTTGTTTTTTCACCGCCCGAAAGTGTATTGACTCTGGTTGTTTTTATGTCAAACCTGTCAAAGCCCATACCTGTCAGAATGGTTTTTATACGGGTCTGAATTTCAAATCCGCCTTTTGCTTCAAATTCATTGCTCACTCTGGAATAGGCATTTATGACATCATTTCTCTCATCATCAGAAAGCGAGGAAGAAGACATTTTTTCTTCCAGTTTATGCATTTCCTGTTCAAGCTCGGTAACGGGGGCAAAAATACTTATAACTTCTTCCCACATTGTATTGGAAGAATCTTCTATAGCATTTTGTTTTAAAAAGCCTACGGTTGAGCCTTTAGGAGTAAATATTGTTCCTGTATCATACGAAAGTTCGCCCGATATGATACGCAAAAGAGTGGTCTTACCTGCGCCGTTTGCACCGATAAGGCCGACTTTTTCATTATCAGAGATATTCATACAGATGTTTTCTAAAATAAGGTCAACTCCAAAACTTTTAGATACCGACTGTATCTGCATCGCCATAGTAATCATCTCCTTCTATCTGGGCATAACAGGCGCTTATGACCGTTACATTTTCTGCGCCGTTCATTCTGAGTATCCTCGAACATTCATCAGCGGTTGAACCTGTTGTGTAGATATCGTCTACAAGCAGGATATTTTTACCGCGGATATCATACTTTAGATTAAATTCTACCCCGCCCCGTATGTTTATTTTTCTCATTGAAAATCCCATCTTACTAAGAGGCGGAAGATGTTTTATTTTAACGAGAAGGTCGGGGCATAATGTAAGATTATATTTTTCGCTTATATCATTTGCGATTAAAAGCGACTGGTTATATTCTCTGTCTCTCATTCTGTCAATCGGAACGGGACAAATATGAGTATATTCCTTTATTTCACTGTGATTTTCGAGGCACTTACATATTGCCTCGCAAAAAGCATTCCTTAGATATCTGTAACTTGAAAACTTATAGCGTATCATACTTTCCCTTATGTAATCTTTATAAGGAAGTGCGCATATTGCCTGTTCAAAACTGCGGTCAGGCTCTACGAAGTCAGCCGAAAGTTTTGGGATAAGTTTTCTGCAGTCTGAGCATAGAGCGGATTTTCTGCCGACAGGGGTAAAACATCTGCACACGATACATCTTTTCGGCCAGAAAATATCAGCAATTATCTCAAAAGGTTTTAATAAAATATTTTTTACTCTTATCTTAAAGTTTATACAGTTCATCTGTCAGTTTCTCCACAAGTCCTGAGTAGCGTTTGTCCTGGCGGTCATTATCAACCATACGCATAAGTATATCATTATTGCCTACTAAAACAACAAGTTCTTTCGCTCGGGTTACGCCCGTGTATAAAAGGTTCCTGCTTAGAAGCATTTCGGGGGCTTTATACATTGGAATTACAACAACGGGGAACTCACTTCCCTGACTTTTATGGACAGTTACGCAGTATGCTAGGGTAAGGTCTGCAAGGTCGCGGAAACTGTAGGTGGTTTTTCTATCGTCAAAGATTACGGTTACAGTCTGAAAATCGTGATTTACTTCTTTTATATAGCCTATGTCCCCGTTAAACACACCGACAGAAAGTTTGCCGTCATCTATCCCGCAACACGCTATATCATAATTGTTTCTTGTCTGCATCACCTTATCGCCCTCACGAAATATGATATCGCCGAATTTGCGTTCTTTTTTGTCGGGAGAGGGCGGATTTAAAATGCTTTGCAGTTTTGCGTTGAGGTTATTTACACCCGTGATACCTTTTTTCAAGGGCGACAAGACCTGAATGTCATAAGGCTCATAGCCGTATTTATTTTTAAGGCGCGAAAGAACAAGTTCACAGATATACTGTGCGCCTTGCTCTGCAGACGGAATATGAGCGAAATAAAAATCGCCGTTTTCCTGATTGCACACAGGGTACTTTCCCTCATTTATGGCGTGTGCGTTGGTAACTATGGTGCTCTGCTCGGATTGGCGGAAAACTTCTTTTAAGCGTATTACACTAACTGCCTTAGAGTCTATTATGTCTTTTAGAACATTTCCCGCACCAACCGATGGGAGTTGGTTTACATCGCCGACTAATATAAGGCGTGTGCGGTCTCTCAATGCACACAGGAGACTATCCATAAGGGCAATATCAACCATTGAGACCTCGTCTACGATTATAACATCGGCATCAATGGGTTCTGACTCATTCTTAGCAAAATACGAAGAGTCGGTTTTTGTAAATGAAACCTCTAAGAGTCTATGAATAGTTTTCGCCTCCATACCGCAGACCTGCGTCATTCTCTTGGCAGCGCGTCCTGTCGGTGCAGTGAGGGCAACTTTTAGTTTTAAAGATTTCATTACATCTATAATAGCATTAATTATAGTGGTTTTCCCGGTTCCCGGTCCGCCCGTTATTACGAGCACATTTTCCGAGATCGCACGGCGGATTGCCTCAAGTTGCATATCAGCAAATTTTAAAGAACTTTTGCACTGTGCAATTTCTATGAGTTTTTCCACTTTTGAATTTAATCTGTCATTATGGTTTTTAGAAAGTTTTGCAAGTTTGGAAGAAACATTTTTTTCATAGACATAGTATTCCCTAAGATATACTGCGGTGTGTTCTTTTCTTTTTTCTTTTGTAATGGAAAACATTGACAAAAGATATTCAACACAAGGATGAATTTTATCTTCAGAAACACCGAGAAGCGACGCAGAGTGTGAAACCAAGATATCTTCTGGAAGATATGTATGACCGAACTGAAGACTATAGCGGAGTATATATATAATTCCTGCACAGATTCTTTTGTCAGAGAAAAGTTCAACTCCGTTTTGGATAGCAATTTCGTCTGCCCTTTTGAAACTGATGCCGTAATCAGAGTCGCAAAGAATATACGGGTTTTCCATAACTGCCTGACATGACATTTCTTTATAATCACGGTATATCTTCATACACACATTTGCGGAAATCGAATATTTCTGCAGAAACATAAAAATTTCAGATGTGCCCAGTTGCATATTGAAACTTTCTGAAATTGATTTAGCCTTTTTTTCAGATATTCCGCTTATGGAAACAAGTCTTTCATAGGTTTTTGATATGACGTCTAAAGATTCTTCGCCAAATTTTTCGACGATTTTTTCAGCAGTTGACTTTCCTACCCCTTTAATTACGCCCGATGCAAGGTAAGTATAAATTTCGTTTCTTTCTTTAGGCATTTGTCTTTCATACGTATCAACTTTAAACTGCTCTCCGTATGTGGAATGGTCTGTCCACTCGCCTGTGAGAACTACTTTTTCGCCTTCGCCGAGTCCATACATTGTTCCTACTGCAATAAACGAGAATTCAGGACTGTCTATTTCGGCGACGGTATAGCCGTTATCTTCATTGGCAAATATGATTGAAACCACTTTACCTTGTATTTTTTCTTTTTCGTGTTCTGCCATACAACGTCGCCTCCTTTCATGCGGGGTGGGCAGTGCTAAATTGGCTAAAAAGTTAATGCTCAATCAATTTGGTATTTACAGCAACATTATTTTCAAATTCGATTTGATAACCAAGCGGGTCAATCATGCTATCTCCCACATAATACTCGTATTTTTTATTTTGATCATCAATAATAATATATGTAGGCTGTCCTAACAAATCAATGATTTCATTATCTGTCTTTCCCTCTACTCCATAAGTCTTTTCTAAATCGTCAATCATATATATTCGCAATCTCTCATTGTTGTCCCACTTTTTACGGCCGAATTCAGATATATAGCCTTTGGCTCCTACAATTATAAACCCGACAACTACAACAGATATAATTGTAAAAACGATAAATGATAGTGCAAGAGGAAGATATTTTGATATTCGTTTTCTAAATATAATTGGCAAAGCAAAAGCGAGGGCATATATAAAAGCAGTAATGTACACTAGTATGCCATCACCTAACAATCTGAACATATCACTCATCATATGCAGAATAAATGATGCAAACAAAATTCCAGCCCAACCGACGACAAGTAACATTATGAAGAATATATTAACAAGAAAACTTTGTTTGTTCATACCGTTTCCCCTCTTGAAACAACTCACCATAATCCTCACAAGACTCATATCAAGCAATAATTCTCACAAGTGGTTTTTAACAACCTATTACATATCGATTGATATTACCCGTTAAGCCCTGAGATGAAACATACTGTGTTACATTTTCACATATTTCGCTTATGTTACCAAAGTGCAGATGTCCTGCAAGAACTGCGATAACATTTTGGGCATTTTCTTTGATTGTTTCTATAAATCTCTGATTTTCTTCGGGTGCTTCATCGTGATTTAAGCGGAAATACGGTCCGCGACGCATAAGAAGTTCTTCATTGGCACTAGTCATAATCGGAACATGCATTAAAACAAGTGTTGGTTTGCCTGACTTCAATATTTTTTCTACAGTTTCATTTTGCTCCGAAGTGATTTCTCGCTTGGAATTATCTACGCCCAAAATAACCATATCGTCAAATTCTATTATCTGTATAGGTTTTTTGACCTCGCTGAAAATTTTATTATCAGGCAGTGTTTCAACAGGCTCATGGTTACCCGCTACATACATATAGGGAACGGAAAGTGAGCCGAGAATATCATCAAGAAAGCGGGTATTGGCACCGTTTGCGTAGTCAATTATATCTCCTGCCAAAAGGAGTGCATCGCCGTTTTTTGCTTCTTCTATCATATTTTCAAAATGAGTAGTGGCTTTTACCTTCTGCATTTCACCGTAGGGTTCTGAGTACATACCTGCAAATATTTCGCGGTCTCTTTCCCAATCGGAAGTTTTAGCCTTAGCGGCTTCGGTTTCTGCCTCGTCGCTCATTTCATCACAAAGAGCGAGGTGTACATCATTAAACTGATATATTATTTTTTTGCTTACTCCTTTAACGGGAATTTCATAAGTATGTACTAATAATTTTTCCATTTTGATTTCTCCTTTAGAATGATATTAAAGCATATAAAATACAATAGACTACCAGTTACATAATCAATGAATTTATTATACCTTTTCATAAGACATATGTCAAATAAACGAGAGGGTTTTCAGGCAAAAAAATCAGTTGTTGCCAAAAGCAACAACTGATTTTAAAAAAGGTTTAATTATTTGTTGATTGAAGATACAACGCCTGAACCAACAGTTCTGCCACCTTCACGGATAGCGAATCTGAGGCCTTCTTCAATAGCGATAGGAGTGATAAGTTCAACTTCCATTGTTACGTTATCACCAGGCATACACATTTCAACGCCTTCGGGGAGTTTGATTACGCCTGTAACGTCAGTTGTTCTGAAGAAGAACTGAGGTCTGTAGTTATTGAAGAAAGGTGTATGACGGCCACCTTCGTCTTTAGTAAGAACGTAAACTTCGCCTTTGAATGCTGTGTGGGGGTTGATTGAACCGGGTTTAGCAAGAACCTGTCCTCTTTCGATTTCGTTTCTCTGAACACCTCTTAAAAGTGCACCAACGTTATCACCAGCCTGAGCATCATCGAGTTGTTTTCTGAACATTTCAAGACCAGTTACAACAACTTTTCTGCTTTCGTCTGTGAGACCAACGATTTCAACTTCATCACCAACGTGAGCAACACCTCTTTCAACTCTACCTGTAGCAACTGTACCACGGCCTGTGATAGAGAATACGTCTTCGACGGGCATAAGGAAGGGAAGATCTGTTGTTCTTTCGGGTGAAGGAATGTATGAATCTACAGCGTCCATAAGTTCTTTGATACAAGCGTATTCAGGAGCGTTAGGATCTGTTGATGTGCTTTCGAGTACTGCAAGACCTGAACCTTTTACGATCGGAATATCATCACCGGGGAATTCATATTCTGAAAGAAGGTCTCTGATTTCCATTTCAACGAGTTCGAGAAGTTCGGGATCGTCAACCTGGTCAACTTTGTTCATGAATACTACGATATAGGGAACGCCAACCTGTCTAGCAAGAAGGATGTGTTCTCTTGTCTGGGGCATAGGACCGTCAGCAGAAGATACAACGAGGATTGCACCGTCCATCTGAGCAGCACCGGTGATCATGTTTTTAACATAGTCAGCGTGTCCCGGGCAGTCAACGTGTGCATAGTGTCTTGCTTCTGTTTCGTATTCAACGTGTGATGTAGAGATAGTGATACCTCTTTCTCTTTCTTCAGGGGCTTTATCGATGTTTGCGTAATCTGTAAATTCAGCGCCGCCTCTCATAGCGAGAACTTTTGTGATAGCAGCTGTTAATGTTGTTTTACCGTGGTCAACGTGACCGATAGTACCAATATTAACGTGGGTTTTGTTTCTTTCAAATTTAGCCTTTGCCATTGGATATTTCCTCCTCAAATTAAATTTTAATTTAATTAGTTACATTTTACTACTGTTTGGTAAAAAAATCAATAGTTTTTTGAAACTTAATCTTTGTTTTTATCGCTGATGATTGTATCCTGAATTGATTTAGGTACTTCAGAATAGTGTGAAGGTTCCATTGTGTACTGACCGCGGCCCTGTGTACCGGATCTGAGGTCTGTAGCATAACCGAACATTTCTGAAAGCGGAACATCGGCTGTAACCTGAGTTACACCGCCTGATCTAACTTCCTGACTCTTAACAAGTCCACGACGTGAACTGAGATCGCCTATAACGAAGCCGAGATAATCATCGGGAACGATAACGTTAACAAGCATAATAGGTTCTTTGATTACGGGGTCTGCTTTGTTCATAGCCTCTTTGAATGCCATTGAACCGGCAATCTTGAACGCCATTTCAGATGAGTCGACTTCGTGGTATGAACCATCATAAAGTGTTACTTTTACGTCAACAACATTGTATCCTGCAAGTACACCGTTCTGCATAGCACCCTGAATACCTGCATCAACTGCGGGAATGTATTCTTTGGGAATAGCACCGCCGACGATGTTGTTAACAAACTCGTATCCGCCGCCTTCTTCAAGGGGTTCAACTTTGAGTTTAACATGACCGTACTGACCTTTACCACCGGACTGACGGGCATATTTGCATTCCTGATCAACTGATTTGCGGAATGCTTCACGGTAGGAAACCTGAGGTTTACCAACGTTTGCTTCAACTTTGAATTCACGAAGAAGTCTGTCTACGATAATTTCAAGATGAAGTTCACCCATACCTGCGATAATTGTCTGACCTGTTTCTTCATCAGTGTAGGTTTTGAATGTGGGATCTTCTTCTGCAAGTTTTGCAAGAGCGATACCCATTTTTTCCTGACCTGCTTTGGTCTTGGGTTCAATTGCTACTCTGATAACGGGTTCGGGGAATTCCATAGATTCAAGGATAATGGGGTGTTTTTCGTCGCAGAGGGTATCACCTGTTGTGGTGTTTTTAAGACCAACTGCTGCAGCGATATCACCGGAATATACCTTGTCGATATCCTCTCTGGAGTTAGCGTGCATCTGAAGAATTCTTCCGAGTCTTTCTTTATTGTTTTTGCATGAGTTGAGCACGTATGAACCTGCATCAACTGTACCGGAATATACTCTGAAGAAGCAAAGTTTACCAACGAAGGGGTCTGTTGCAATCTTGAATGCAAGTGCTGCAAAAGGTTCTTCATCAGATGAAGGTCTTTCTTCTTCCTCTTCTGTTCCGGGAATTACACCTTTGATGTTTGCAACATCGGTAGGTGCGGGCATATACTCAATGATAGCATCAAGAAGAAGCTGAACACCTTTGTTTCTGTATGATGTACCGCAGAGCATAGGAACGATTTCGTTATTGATAGTTGCTTTTCTGAGTGCTTTTTTGAGTTCTTCTACTGTGATTTCTTCGTCCATAAGGAATTTTTCCATTATGTCATCATCTGTAGAAGCAATGGCTTCAACCATTTTTGCTCTGTACTCTTCTGCTTTTTCTACCATATCAGCAGGAATTTCTTCCTCACCGTATTCCTTACCCATTTCGTCATAATATACTTCCGCTTTCATTGTCATAAGGTCGATGATACCTTTGAATGTATCCTCCGAACCTATAGGAAGTTGAATCGGAACGCCGTTTGCGTGAAGTCTTTCGTGAACCATGTTTTCTACATTGTAGAAGTCAGCACCCATGATATCCATTTTGTTAACGTAAATCATTCTGAGTACTTAGTAGTCATCAGCCTGTCTCCAAACTGTTTCTGACTGAGGTTCAACACCGCCTTTTGCACACATAACGGTAACTGAACCGTCAAGTACGCGGAGTGATCTCTGAACTTCAACTGTGAAGTCAACGTGTCCCGGGGTATCTATTATGTTAATTCTGTGTGCAATATCTTTGTAAGGACCGCCAGCGGGTTTCCAGAAACATGTTGTAGCAGCAGAGGTAATTGTGATACCACGCTCCTGTTCCTGAGCCATCCAGTCCATTGTACCTGCACCGTCGTGTGTTTCACCCATTTTGTGAATACGACCTGTGTAATAGAGTATTCTTTCAGTTGTTGTGGTTTTACCGGCATCGATGTGAGCCATGATACCGATATTTCTTGTATTCTGTAAAGAATATTGTCTGCCCATAATTTTGTTTTCCTCCTTTCCGGAATTGTAAAACTTAAATTACCAACGGTAATGTGAGAATGCTCTGTTAGCCTCTGCCATTTTATGAGTATCGTCTTTCTTCTTAACTGCGCTACCCATATTGTTTACAGCGTCGAGAATTTCACCTGCGAGTCTTTCACGCATGGTTCTTTCATTTCTCTGACGTGCATAAAGTGTGAGCCATCTGAGACCGAGTGTCTGTCTTCTGTCAGGGCGAACGTCGATCGGAACCTGATAGGTTGCACCGCCGACTCTTCTTGCTTTAACTTCGAGGACAGGCATGATGTTTTCCATAGCCTGTGTGAAAACCTCGATAGGATCCTTCCCTGTTTTTTCACTGATGATATCAAATGCTCCGTATACAATGCTCTGTGCTACACCTTTTTTACCATCAAGCATAATGTTGTTGATGAGTTTTGTAACAACGATATTGTTGTACATAGGATCGGGTAACACTTCTCTTTTAGCAATATAACCTTTACGTGGCACTTTACTTCCCTCCTTCATAATATAATGATTTCATAGGTACTCAAGTTTACAAAAACTTGTCAGTGCTCAATATAAAATCAATAATATATATAAATTCCATATCTGCGCACTTAACTTACCTTTTTGCAAGTACTCGTGCAAACGGAGTTACTTACGTTTTGTTTTTCCGAGATTCAAATTACTTTTTGGCTTTTTTAGCGCCGTATTTTGATCTGGACTGATTTCTGTTAGCAACACCCGATGCGTCGAGAGCACCACGTATAATGTGATATCTTACACCAGGGAGGTCTTTTACTCTACCGCCTCTGATAAGAACAACACTGTGTTCCTGAAGTGTGTGTCCGATACCGGGGATATAAGCAGAAACCTCAACACCGTTTGTAAGTCTTACTCTGGCCATTTTACGAAGCGCTGAGTTAGGCTTTTTAGGTGTCATTGTTTTAACAGTAGTACATACGCCTCTTTTCTGAGGAGCACTGAGGTCTGTGGCTTTCTTCTTGAGAGAGTTGAAGCCTACCTGAAGTGCAGGTGCAGTAGACTTTTTAACAGATGTCTCTCTGCCCTTTCTTACTAACTGGTTAAAGGTTGGCAATTCGTGTCACCTCCTGTATATAATATGGTATGTAGTTGTAAAAGGGCATAAAAACCCCCTACTTTACATACTCTCAAATTATATCTCATAGATTTTTGGTTGTCAAGGTTTTTTTATTTTTTTGTAATATTAACCAAAACAATAGTTATTTTACCCATCATTACTCGTTTTATTACTACATAATATATAGAAGAAAAAGTCTGACAAAACAAATGGTCTTGTCAGACTTTTTTTAAAACAAGCTGATTTGAGTATCTTCCCTGTCATCGTCTTTAAGATAATAACCAGTTGCAGGGATGTTTCTGGCTGTGTAGTAAGACGGATCTTCAAACTCGACATCTCTTAAATA
>JAZQDA010000191.1:0-14421 GCA_045546535.1 Clostridia bacterium
ATTTTTTTTGTAACTTTTTTCCGAAAATGTTTGGTGGTTTCAAAAATAATGCTTACCTTTGCATCGTTAAGTTAAGTTATCGGGGTTTTGAACCCCACATTGTTTCACAATTAAATGTATTAAGTTATGGCATTGATTATCATTATCGGTTTCATTGGGATGTGTCTTAACGGGGACATCCTCAAAATGGGAAAGTAATTACCCATGACCAAACCTGTACCGTGAACAATAGTAACGGACGGACGTGTTATCAACATCAGTTATTCACAAATTAAAGTTAAGTTACAATGATTGCAATTCTTATTATTATTACGCTGATTTGCCGTCCTGACATCTTTATTAAGATGGGTGGTAAGAAATTCTAAACGGCACATCGATAACCCCACCCGTGAATATAAGTAACGGGTCGGGGTTCTTTATTCAACAATAGTCACAAACAATTAAACGTTATATAAACATGAACAATGCAGTTATTTACGCCCGTGTGTCATCCATCGGGGACAGACAGGACACAACACGACAGGTTAAGGATTTGACCAAATACGCCAAAGGAAACGCCCTTAACGTGGTTAAGACCTTTGAGGAACACGTTTCAGGTGCAAAGGGTGTCGATGAACGCCCCGTTTTGGCTGAATGTTTGCAGTTCTGTATTGACAACCACATCGATTGCCTGTTGTTATCGGAACTTTCCCGTTTGGGTCGTAACGTGTGGAACGTCCTTGACAACATCAAATGGTGTCGTGAACACAAATTAAACGTGTTCTTTCAGAAAGAAAACCTTACCATCTTTGATGCAAACGGCAATGAATCAAAGTTGTTGCCAATCATGGTGTCCGTGTTGGGTATGGTTGCCGAAACGGAACGTGAAAACATTAAGTTCCGTCTTAATTCAGGACGTGACCAATACATTGCCAATGGTGGTAAATTGGGGCGCAAACAGGGGTCAACAAAGACAGACGATGACATCCTTAACAATCCCCGTTATTCCGACGTTATAAAGCGTTTGGGTAAAGGTCAAACCATCCGTGACATACATTCATGCACGGGAATATCAATCGGGACAATTCAAAAGATTAAGAACATTCTAAAAACAAAGTAACATGGAATTTATAAACGACCATCAGGAACACGTTATAATCAACGTCTTAAAGTGTATTGTGAACGGGGAAACGCCCGTTGTCGATAGTGAGGACAAACAGACCATCCGTGAATTTATCGACCTTATCAATAAGGAACGTGAATGGGAACGTTGGTCGGTACATTGCAACACCGATTGCCTGTTGTATCGAAACGGGATGTGTCCGTACAAATGGAACGAACATCACAAATGCCCTGAATATAAGGACATGAAAGATTGATTTCGGTTGGAGGAAAGAAAGAGGGTTGCACCTGTCATGGGTTGCACCCTTTTTTTGTACCCATACACCAACGAAAACACGCCCGATTTGCCACCTAAAACGCCCTACAATCAACGATTTACACCACACCTGAACAACTACCCACAACCCGAAAACAAATCGATTGTGGGCATTTTTTTGTGTTTATACACCTAAACACCTATAAATCAATAAGTTACAACGAATTTTGCACTAAAAAATTTGCAAACGAAATCCATTTCCTTATAAAACACGTTATTTGTGGTTTTTATAGTCATGTTTTTAGCCACACAAAAACGTAAAACATCATTGATTATCAACGACTTACAAAAACTAATTGCACTAAAAACCATTGATATTTGACTAAAAAAAGAATGTCTTTCTTCCTTCCAATCGAAAAAATATCTTCATAAAACAATGATGATTAAATGTCAGTTTTAGAAAACGATTGGTTAAGATATAAACCCCCATCCCCTTATTTCATTAAGGGGGGTGTCGATTGTTTGTCAACGAATCGACGATGTATAATTTTCTTTTTGTTTAATCGGTTTTAAGTAAACGATTGGAGAAAAAAAAGACTGTCAATCTTTGTTCTTTTGCCACCAATGTTTTTTCTTTGGTTTGGTTGTGTTTTCCTCGATGACCTGTATTGTTTGCCCCTGTTCTTCAATCATGGTAAGTTGTTTTTGTGTTGCCTGATTGATGGTGTCGAACATGGATTGAACTGCACCCGTCACGCCCTGAACGACGTTTCCCATCTGTTCGGTCTGTTTGAAAGATTGGTCTTTGATTTCCTTTAATGCTTCCAACACGGGGTTTGTTCCTGTTCGTGGGTCAATGCCTGATTCGATGAAATACGCCAACGATGCGTTCACGAAATCGGTTGTTGTCATCTTTTGTTTGTTGCAATAGTCTTTCAGGTTCTCGATGGTTGTTGCATCCATCAGCCCGACAACATCCTTTGGGTTAAGTTTTGTTTGTGTGAAATAGTCAAGGGACAGGACAACGAAATCCCTTTTGGTTATTCCTGATTCCTCACAAAACGCCTGCAATTTAAGATTGGTGGTGTTGTCGATTGCAACGGTTGTAATGTCCCGTTTCGGGGTTGTTTTCTGTGCCATAATTACGATATGAATTAAGTTATAAATACGTTTGACCGTCGGCAAAGGTACAAAAAAATTTTATAACATCTGTTGTTTGTGGTCATAAAAAATGCAAAACCCCCTAAACAAAAGCGTTTTCGGGGGTTCTGTTGTGCAGAAATTTATCAACTATCCTTTTATATTATATCGGTTGTTATAACGTTATATCGGGCAAATAAACGCCCTTAAACGGGGTCAAAAGGAGTGGGGTGTCTTATCGATGTCTTGCAACCGCTTCGACACCCCTTTTTTAATATGGTCAAACGCATTAAATCAAATGGACTTTCCCATCAACTTAAATGCAATTCAATGATATATATTCAAAGATGGTAAATCGTGCGAAATCGTGCGAAAGTTCTTTTGGAACAACACGGAACAAATGGAACAAATGTTCCAATCAGGTAAGAACACGTTTCGCCTTTCGTTCATAAATTTTCATTGCCCCACACGCCAAACAATGTGACATGGGCAAATCGTCATGGTCATTGTCTTTCAATGCCCGATAAGTTATTTTCCCCTGTTTGGTTCTTAACATTACGAATTGTCCGAACTGCAAACGTGCCTGTGGGGTGTCAATGATTGAACCCTCTTTCTTTTCAAACATCCTGATGACAAATTCCACGATGTCCCTTTTGGTGTCGTTGGTGGTATAGAAACCCGTCACACGCTTACATCTTTGTTTGATGATGTCAACGGCAACCTGACCAACTCCGTTCTGTTCAATCCACGTTTGGCGAACATTCATCAGGTTAAGGGTGTCCCCTATTTCGTTAAGAACGGCAATCGTTCCGTTTTGCCACGTCTTACAATAGACCTGTTCCCCCTTTTCATTTACGATGGTTAAGACGGTTGAATCTTCGCCATTGACACCCGACACGTCCACGCCACCATACAAACGTTTATATTCCGTTACGGGTTCTTTCCTCAATCTTTCTTCAAAACCCTTAAACGCTGATATTCCCCCGTTGATGAACTCGCAACAATACTCCTGCAACCATATTTGTTCGGGGGTTGATTCCTTAATTTCCTGTACGTCGGTTTCAGGATATAAGCCCGATTCCTCCAACGTACATGAAAACGAAATGTGTCTTTTGTCCCCTGTCAGACCTTTGTTGTAAACTTCATAAAAGACACCGCCAACACCATTTGGGGTTGAAACAAAGATGACCTTTTTCGATTCAAGGGTCATGGGACGGAACACCGATTCCCAAACGTCCGTTCCCATCCACGCTGCTTCATCGACGAACATATATTTGAAATTTCCTGCACCTCTCGCCCAACCCTCGATTGACAGCCAATAAATGATTGACCCGTTTGTGAATTGGACGTATTTGTCAACCGAATTGGAATGACTGATAACAGGTCTTATGTCCTCGACCAAACGTCTTATCAACTTTCTTGCCAAATCCCCTGATGGGACAATGTACCCGATGTTACAACGTTCAGTTGTTGCCCATTTAACCGCCTGACCCAAACACAACATTGTTTTTCCGATACGACGGGAAAAGTTCACGGCAATAAACTTATGCCGTGAATCTTCCATCGCCTTAACAACGGGTTTCTGATACCAAAGTAAATCGGGCAACCTTATTTCCATTTATGCCCCCTTTCTTTTGGTTGCCAAACGTGCTTTCCTATCCGCTTCGGCAATTTCCTTTGCACCCATTGAAAGGGTGTCCGTACCATCAACCAAATAAGACGGGAAACGTTCCGTGTTTGGGTTTCTCCATGTTACGTTGCCCTTATCGTCGGTTATCATAAGAACCTCCGTAAAATACCATTTGCGACCATCGGGGGCGGTCAACGGTTCTGCAAAGTTACGCCATTTGAAACCCCCGTTTACGTCCCAATCGTCGGGGGCGTCGGGTTTGGTCATCAACACGGCTTCATGTGCTGCCTTTGCTATCTTAACGGGCGTTATCCCTGTCATACGGGATGCAGCCGTTTGAGAACCACACAACATTTGTTCTGTGCCATCCTCGTTTGAAACGAATATCTTTTTAACCATCGTTGAATTGATTTTTGATTTACGGCAATTTTGGGAACGTGTCAACCATTGCAGGTTGGAAAGAACGTTGTTTTGTCGGTTGTTATCGATGTGGTCAATTTCGTAAATGGGGGATGGGCGTTTTGAAAACGTTTCCATGACCAACACATGAACCAAATAATTGTTTGCCCCCAAACGTACCTGTAAATACGCTTTATTGGGGTCTGTGTTGTTCGGAAATCCCTTAACCAACATTCCCGTCCGTGTGTTCTTGACACGTCCCATGTTACTAACTGCATACGAATTGCAACCCCTGATGGTTGCCCAAACCTCGCCATTCATTGTTATTGCTTTCTCCATTGTAATATAAATTAAGATTGTGAATATATAAGTTATTTATTTCCCCACATTGTGATGACCTGTGTATCAATGGAAATGTCACGGGTAAGACCCTGAACCTTAACCAAAGAATCCAATACCTGTGTCGCCTGTTTGATGTTTCCGATTTCCATTGAAAGTTTATACAGGTGTTTGTATTTGGCAACCGCTTCGGCTCGTTGTTCCTCCTGATTGCCCAATGCAACCGCCATCATGTCTTTTGCTTTCTTGATAACGGCATTTAGTTTTTTCAACTTCCAACCTTTGAACATTTCCCTTAATTGGGGTTCGGTGTAACCCTCATTCATCAGGTTAAACACCTTATATGATTCATCAGGAACAACGGCAGGGGTTTTGGTGTCGATGGTTACAACGTCCGATTTGGGCATTTCCTTTGCCTGTACGGGCGTTTCTACCTGTCGGGCGTGTATTTCTACACCCTCGCCAATTTCGGTGTGTTCATGCACGTTTGAACCGTCATCCTGTTTTTGGTCGGTGTCGATAGTGATTGAACCATTGCCCTTTGGGGCGTTCTTAATCTCATCCATGATTTGTTGGATTTCCTCGTTGCCTGTTGCAACCTTACTTTTTTTCTTTCCCATGATGTAAAATTTTATAAGTTTATAATCTGTATTTTCTTTTTATTTTCTTGATAATAATCGTTGATGGTATGACACGCCCGAATTAAACAAGCGTCACAAAATGCGTTTGTGCTTTCGGTCTTAATCTGCCATGCTATTGCACAAATTTCCCGTCTTTGGTCGGCGGTTATCCGTGAAATGGAATGTGTCGAAACACCCTCCATGACCAATGCCAAAATCGATTTCTTTATTTTCATTGTAGTATAACTTTAATTATAACACCTTATTTATTTAATACCCAATCCCTTAAACGCTTCATCAGAAACGTTGGTATAAATGTTATATAACTGCAAAATGCAGCAACACCCACCGACGGGATAAAACCTATATTTGACCATATCAGGTTATATAATAGACACGCCCACCATACGGAACAAACCGAACATGATATAACGGGAATCATAAAACCATTATACGGTAAATTCTTTCCCAAAACCCTTTGCCACAGGGCAATGTTGAGTTTTTGAACCACGCCCGAAACATCGATAATGTAACAAAGGGAAAACGTGATTATAACGTTATAACATATTATTTCAATCATTATTCAACCTCCTTTCCCTTTTTGTCAGGACACGGATTTTTTCTTTCATGTCCCCGATGGTCATTCTTGCCACATAATCAGTCACGCCAAAGAACCGTGCAAACTTCTTGATTGACGGGTGTTCCAAATACGCTGCAAATGCAATCTGTTCCCACGGGTCTAACTTTGCCAACACCTTTGCCCTGATAACGTCGTCATCAGTACCAAAGTAATTTTCCCCATAATTGGTGTGTTTATCAACCAACGCCAACATTTCGGGTGTCCTTTCAATTTCAAATCTTCGTATCATCTATTTCTATATTTTTTAGTGATTGTTTCCGATATTTACGATAAAAGGGGGATGTCGTGGAACACCATTGTTTTTTGGTTATCCCACGGACATACGCAAGCAACGCCCCCGATTCGTTAAGTTCCTGAATCGTGGACGGGTCTTTTTCCAATAAGATAAGGATTATTTCGGACGTTAAATCATCAACCAAATTAACGTCACGACAAACGGAACTGCAAACCCTTTGCAATTCCCCTGATGCGTATAAAACGCCAATGATATTTTCCTGTGCAATCGCCATGTCGAGAACGGTGTTAAAAATTTGAACCTTAAAAAGCGATTTGCCAAATGTGGGACTTACCACAACCGCTTTATCACCCATCATGGGGGTTGCACCCCATCAAGACCGTTCTCTCCGTTCTCGAATGACAGTGCAAAGATACAAATAAATATGTGTTCAACCAAACTTTTTCGTGAAAACTTTATGATTTTTGGGTAAATTTGTGCGAAATCATTAAATTTTTGGGTTTAACATTTGTTTTTTGGGGAAAAATATGTATCTTTGCACCGACTTACAGGGATTTACGGATTTCGGGTTGCGCTAAAAACGAAATGTTAAAAAGCAAAACAACGACTTCCACGAAAAGACCCCCAATTTTTAGTCACTTATTCACAAATTAAATGTTATTTATATGGCAGATTTAGAAAAAATTAAAGCAATCCCAATTAAAGATGTCCTTTCAGGCATGGGGATTGAACCCGTCAAAAGGTCGGGAAAGGAACTTTATTATTACAGGTTTTATGTCGATGGGGTACACGACACGCCCCATTTGGCGGTTGATACCAAAACAAACGTGTTCCGTGATTTGGTCGATACAACCCGAAAGGGTAGTGTTATAGACCTTATAATGATGTTGAACGGCTGCACGTTCCATGAAGCGGTTACAATGTTAGATGACAACCAAATCCCAACCGTTCACGTCGAGAAACAACAGGTTATCGACACGGCAAAGAAAATCATTCTTAAAACGGTACGGGATTTCAAGATGTCAGGGTTATTGCAATACGCCCACCAACGGGGGATTTCAACAAACGTCCTGAACCGCTATTGTCGGGAAATCTTTTATAACTTTGAGGGTTCAGACAAAAAGGATGTCTTTGCAATCGGGTTTAAGACTGATTCCGATTCGTGGGTCATCAGGACGAAAGCAACCAAAATGAACATCGGTTGTCAGGACATTACAACGTTACGTTTCCATCAGGACAAAGATGTTTGGTTTATCTTTGAGGGATTTTTTGATTTCCTGTCTTATGTGGAATATATGGGAACAATCCCCATTGCCAACGTTATTGTCCTGAATAGTGTTTCCAACCTTGAAAGGTCATACAGGCGTTTTTCGGACGTTTCACGGCTTTATTGGTTGGGGGACAATGATGTTGCAGGGGACAACGCTTTTAACGTCTTACAATCGATTTATGGGGGTCGTGTGAAAGATGCACGAACAAAGTTTAAGGGTTGCAATGATTTGAACGATTTTCTTTTGAAAGAAAGGGGGGCAATAAAATGAAATACGATATTATAGAACGTGGCACATGGAAACCCATTGGGGTTGTCGATGGGGTGGAACAATACGAAATGGACATCCCCGAAAAGGTCATCAATGAAAGGGCAAAGAACAATGAAAACGTGTACCTTTCGGACTTCCTCGATGAATTGCCAAACGGAATGTTTTGCAAGGGTGCAACGGGAATCGGTGGAACGTCTTTGGTTCTTGCATCAGACCAACCGTGTATTGTGGCATTTCCAACACGAAACCTGACAATAAATAAGATGGTTGTTCGTGACCCCGTGACCCATAAGATAACAGACCAAAGAACGGATTTCTTTTGTGTGTTCGGTGGTCACAATGATAAGATTTCAGACCTTGAAAGGTATTTGAAACAAAATGGGTCAAACCCCGTGAAAATCTGCTGCACATACGACCAAACATATAAATTGGTTCAGAACATTAAGGAATTGGGTTGGCATCCCCGAAAAATGGGTCTTAAACTTGTTATCGATGAATGGCACCAAATTTTGTTTGACTATTCAAACGAAAGAATCCCACGTTTGCGGAAAATGCTTTCCCTTATCAACGACCCGTTGTTTAAGGGTCATGTAACCTGTATGTCGGCAACACCCTTAACACGGGAATATCTGTTTGAGGAAATGCAATCGTTACCCTGTTACACCGTCAATTATAAACCCGTGTTCCCTGAAATCATACCATCGAAACACATCTATTTGACAAAGGATTTGCAGGAACTTTCAAAACGCTTTCTTTCAGGCATTGAGGGAACGGCAAACGCCCATGTCTTTATGAATAGTGTTCACGGCATTGTCGGGGTTGTCTTTGACGATGACATTGCACCGAACATCGATAAAATCAAAATCGTTTGTTCGGAACAGGACGAAAGGAACACAAAACTTTTCGTGAATGGGGCAAACAAATACATTGAACGGATGCAACGTCGATTGATGGCAAAGGAAATAACGGAAAACGAATATAACATCCTTACCCGTGCCATGAAAGAACGTTTGGAACGTGTGGAACGTGGATTCCCGTTTGTCGATAACATCAACGATGATGTCCGAAAAATAAACTTTTATACGGCAACCGCTTTTTGTGGTTGTGACATATACGATGAAAATGCAATCCAATACATCATTTCCAATGGTGCAAACAAATACACGATGCACGATATATCGACAATCTTTGTTCAGATATTGGGTCGTGTCAGGGATTCACGAAACCCACAGGTTTACCATTGGTTCACGACAAACCGATATATTCAGGACGAACAGGGACATTGTGGTTTCCTTGAAAGTAACATCTTAACGGCTGAAATTGCGAAAGCGTGTTTGGCACATCCACAGGCAGCCATTGAACGTTATTCGGTTGAAGAATTGGAATCTTACTACCTTTGCAAAACCGACGATGGGGGTTTGGCGTATGATAAAAACTTGATGAACAAAGACAAACTTAATTGGGAAATCGTACACCAACAACACCGTTCATCGGTAAGCGTGAAAGCGGAATTTCTCAAAGTTGGCATTAAGGTTGCAGAACCATTGGCAGACGATTACAACCAAACGTTGGGTCGTGAAATTGCCAAACGCCCGACAATCAAAACCACGTTCAAACAAAGGTTTGAATTTTACGCCCGTTTGCGTACAGACCCACAACTTGAATTGTTCCAACAACGCCCCTTTGATATTTACGTCATGGAAAACAACGATGACCTGTTGAAACCTGCATTTGACATTGTGGGTGTCGATAGGGTCAGGGCGTTAAAATACAACGTCCGTTCCATCAAAAACGAAATATCATCATTCCGAACAGGTCAGGAACAACGACGGGGGGTTTCCGCTTTCGGGTTAAAGGTTGGGGATGTAATACAAACGTCACAGGTTAAGGATTTGGAAAAACGTGCTGCACAAAAGTTGGGTGTTCCCAAAGTAAAACTAACAGACTATTTCGAGAAATCCAACCCATTAAAGATGTCAATCGGTGGGGAACGTGTGAATTGTTATCGAATTTTGGCGGTCAAAGGAAAGAAAAAACCATAAAACGTTGCAAATATCGATTTTTATTCGTACCTTTGCACCAACTTAACAAAGTTACCCCGTTTCGGGGGACTACATTTAATTTGTGAAACGGGGGTTTGTTGTGAAACACAACCCCTTTTTTCATGCACATAAGAAAAGGGGACAACCTTTCTGATTGCCCCCTCATGGTCACAAATCTTAACTTATCTCACGTCGTGGGATTTTCTTTTTCTTCCGTTGGTAACACAAACGGGTCGAAATGGATGTCCTTATCGGGGAATATCTTTGAAAGACACATCGAAAATTCATCCTGAATCGGTTTAATAACCGTTGTGTTGAATATCTCAAACGCCTGTTGGAACTCTAATCGGCTGAAACCGCTTTCGGCAACACGACCAATCAGGATTGCAGACGTAACACGATGGGCAATGGTAATCTTTTCGTTGACATCCTTTGCCAACTGCATAAACTTTTTGTCGCTTGAATCTTCGCCCAATGTGTCAACGGTCATTCTTTCATCTTTGGTTTCTGCCCAATTTATCAACAAACGACCTGCAACGTCAGAACCCGTGAACTTTTCATTGATAAGTTTTTCGGTTTCCTTTCGTTCCTCTTCATCAGGGATTGCACCCAAAATGTTTATAATGTGGTTTGATGCAAAGTTGTTCTTAATGTTGTTCAAATGCCAATGTTGGACTTCAACCTCCGTTTGGATTGAATCGATTGCAGACATATAACAACATACGGGGTAAACGCTTCGACAGGTTGCCCCACGATAATAAAAGATTTCCGTTGGGTTCTTACTTTCGGGGTCGTACACGGGGAACGCCTTTGGTTCAACGTTCCATGAACGCCAATCGTCAGACCAAAACACCATTGAACCATCTTTGTTTGTTCTCAACTTTGCGAAATCTGCCCACCAAATTTCGGCAATGTCCCCGTTTGCATCCCTGACAACCTGAATGGCAAAACCACCGAACAACTGAAAATCCAAAACACATTTCCTGATGACTTCGGACACCGTTTCTTTGCGGTTTGCCTTTTCCTTACCGATGGAAAGACCTGCCCCCATCGTATAAAGGACTTTTGAATCAATAATCGCCTGATGGGTCGGGGAATCACAATACAACGACCACAGGAAATCAGGAAACAGGTTGTCAGCACCATACGACATCCATTCTTTCCCCTCAATCATCGTTTCCGAAAGACGGGGACGGGTAACGTTGGGAACGCTATAAATCGACAACTTTGTTGGAATGTTACGTTTCTTTGTCATCTTTCCTGTTGTTTTTGATAAGGTCGGGGGTGTCCGTTACGACTACCTGAAAAACGGACAACACCCCAACCACGTTTCATTTAATCGCCAACCTGACTGATAACACACTGATTCGGGAAAGCGGTTTGCGTACCAACGGCAAATTCACAGTTGAAACGGAACTCGTCATTGTCCTTTGAATACCAAAGGTCGAACACGCTTGATTCGTTATCCATGTCGCCAACACCGTAATAAAAATTACGTTTCGGACCTGATACGATTACACCCGTACCGTCAAGACCTGCCACGGGCTTAACCTCGATGTTTGTTCCAGGGTAGTAAGCACGGGGACGGTCTAACCCGTCGCCTGACTCATGGAACAGGTTTGCAGCCTGCAACGCCATACGCCACAGACGGAACGTGTCATAACCCATGTAAATCGTTGACATATTCAGAACGGGGGTCGGAATAGCCAAAACAACAGCGTCAACGGCTGCACATACATTCGCCTTAACGATTGCAGCGTGTTCCAACTTCTGTGATGCAACGGTAATACCATCGTTTGCGGTCAGAATCTTAATAAGACCGTCAGTCCATTTGAGGGTTGCATCGTTTGACGTGGTGTCGCCCTGCCAAACCAACTTTTCCACGCCCAAATTGATGTTTGCAATAATATCGGCAACGAAATCGGCTTCAAAGGGCAATGTCTTTTGACCTGCTGCAATACGAACCTGATGTTGCAAACAAGAATTTAACAGGGTCTTATGACAAAATGCGTTCTGCACCTTGATAACCCCTGCCGTGATGGTACGTTGGGAAAGGGTAGATGTTCCCGAAGCATTGAAACCACAAACCGAACCATCCTGAAAAACAACTGATGTGTTCAACAGGTTAAGGGCGGTATTTGTCTTAACACCTGTTTGGAGCGTGAAATCCTTTGCAGATTCAGCACCCATGATTGAATCACGCAATAACTTGTCGTGGTTCTGTTCCACATAAGTGGGTAAATTCTTAATAATACTCATGTCAATAAATATATTTAATTAAACATTTGTTATTTACTTCCAAAAATCCTGCACGCTGCTTCGTACTTTGTACCCTTAACGTCATCATTCACGCCCTTTGGGGGTGTGGGGGTCGTTCTTTGGGGTACAGGGTCAACCAATGGTTGTTTCCGCAAGGTTTCCAACTCCGCTTTCATTGCATCGTTTTCCGCTTTCAAAGTTTCGATTTCAGACGTTAAATTTGCAATGGTGGTGTCCTTATCATCCACAGGGTCGTTTTGCGGTTGTGGGTCGTTATTCGGGTCATTTTGGGGGTCATTTGCAGGGTCGGGGTCGGGTTTCTGACTAACCTTTCCATCGACAACGTAAATTTCGGTTTCCCCAATCTTATAAGAACCCGTTTCCAAAGGTATAACATCCCCGTTTTCGGCATACGTTGAAACCACGCTGTCAATGTTCAGGTCATCGTAAATAAACGATTTCCCGTCCTGCTCGACAACGTTTGAAAAGTTGGCAATAAATTTGCCCATTTGCTTTTTGAACTCTATAAATCTGTTGTTCATAACAATTCGCTTTTACTGATATATATTCTTTTTAATTCCTTTGTGTGAAATTGTGTCCTTTCGTGTTACCAATCCAAACGGGTTGACGATGCAAAATGAATCCGTGTTCCAATCTGCCATTCCAAACCGTCAACGTCTTTCATCGAATAAACAGGATTGCCCGAAATACGCTTAATGTTCGTCGATTGGATGGTGTACGTTCTTACCCCGATATGTAACACCAACTTTGTTGATGCAACGTTTTGGGGAATGTTTGACGTGTCAATGTAAGGACAAAGGGCAACATATTCCCCCGTTACAAAACCGCTATCCGTACAACCAACCGCCTGCAAACTGAATGGGTAGTTTTCACAAACGGCAATTTCCGTGTCGGGGTTCATTCCCTTTCCCTCAACAATGGCAATGAAATCCAACGTCCCGTGGGGGAACATCCTTGCAAATAAATCCCCCTTTGTTATCGTTCCAACATCTTTCATGGCTAACTTTGGGTTTGATGTTCAGGATAAATGTTTATAACTGAACGGGGTTTAACGCTTGCAGGCTCATAACGGGCATAAATGGCATTTGCTTCGTTCCTCATTGCTTGCCTATCTTCCAAAGGTATTCTTTCCCCTGAAATGGTCATCGAAAATGCGTCCGAACTCGTTTTCCTGTCAAACGTCATCGATGCACGGGACAACATCAACAACAAATCCGCCAATATCAAATTTCGGGTCTGTTCCGACATATCCCCAAAATCCCAATCAGGGTCGGTGTCACGACAATAACACGCTGCCTGTATCATTTCATCAGCAACAGGGAAAGAAAAACAACCCTGATAATAATTCAATATCGTAACCATAAACTTATATATTTAATTCGTTATACATTCTTATTGCATCAGACAAACGGATTTCATCGTAACTGAATACACCTGACACCGACAAACCCCAATCCAAATCGTCTGAAAATTCTAAACCCCACCCCTCAGCCGACAAACCGTCAAAAACAAGGTTTTTGGGCAATCGTGCAACCATGACCCATGAACCATCGGGAACGTCGGGACAACGATTGTCTGTCTTTCCCTTTGCCACATCGATTTGGAACGATTCAACCACGACAACGCCCCTGATGGGGATTCCTGAATGTTCAACGTCAAATGGGGTTTTCCTTTGCGCTGCATCAATCATCATGTCCCTGATAACATCAGGCATAAACATTACGTTATATTCCCCAATTACGTTGTCATTACGATATATCGGGGTATTTGCAGGACAAACCACAAACAGACAATCAACGGTTGTTTCATCCATTGCCAACACCTTTCCTTTCATTCCTGATGATGGGTGTTTGGTCAATGATATTGCAACCATCCTGTCCGATTGGTCTTTCACATCTGCCAAATATAGTTTCAAACCTTTATTCATATACCTTTATATATTGTTACCCTTTCCAATGTGTGAAATCGTGTTTTTTTGTTCTATTTCGTTTTTGTTCTAAAATAAATCTTTTGACCCCCAAAATAGAACGTTTTTCCTGTTCTAAATTAAAACTTTGATTTTTTTTGTAACTTTTTTCCGAAAATGTTTGGTGGTTTCAAAAATAATGCTTACCTTTGCATCGTTAAGTTAAGTTATCGGGGTTTTGAACCCCACATTGTTTCACAATTAAATGTATTAAGTTATGGCATTGATTATC
>JAZQDA010000192.1:0-8714 GCA_045546535.1 Clostridia bacterium
CAATGAAGAGTGCACAATTGTTTGGCTTTTGGTTCCTTGGGCACAGGATATACTTGATGCTGTAGACAGGGGAGAAATTGACGTAAATAATTATAAACTTTCGCAATGGCGTATGATGCATATTGGTGCTCAGCCTGTTCCTCCCAGTCTAATTAAACGTTGGATGAATTTGTTCCCTAACCATCAATATGATACAAACTATGGTCTTTCTGAATCTATCGGACCTGGTGCTGTACATCTTGGTGTTGAGAATATACATAAAGTAGGGGCTATAGGAATTCCGGGATACGGCTGGGAAGTTAAAATTTTAAGTCCTGACGGTGAAGCAGTTCAAAAAGGTGATGTGGGTGAACTTGCATTAAAAGGTCCAGGCGTTATGACTTGTTATTATAAAGACGAAAAAGCGACATCTGACGTCTTAAAAGACGGTTGGCTTCTTACAGGCGATATGGCAAAACAAGATGAAGATGGTTTTATTTATCTTGTTGACAGGAAGAAAGATGTAATAATAAGTGGCGGAGAGAATCTTTATCCCGTACAAATTGAAGATTTTCTTCGCAGTTATGATTTAATAAGTGATGTAGCAGTTATCGGTCTGCCTGACTCGAGGCTTGGCGAGATTGCCGCTGCAATCGTACAAATTAAAGAAGGTGCGACTTGCACAGAAGAAGACATTTTCGAATTTTGTAAAGCACTTCCAAGATATAAAAGACCACACAAAATCATATTCGATATTGTACCAAGGAATGCAACTGGTAAAATTGAAAAGCCAAAACTCAGAGAAAAATATTGTGGTGAGAGTCTTGTATCTGCTCAGATTAACTCTTAACAAAAAACCTTGCTGATTTCTCAGCAAGGTTTTTAATATGTGTATTTATTTTTAAGTCTTTCTTTTATAAATTTAAAAACATATGCTTCACCTTTTTCAGATAGCATTGTTAACAATAACTCTAATTCATCAGAAGTGTCAGGGTGAATGGCTCTGGTTGATTTTGAACGCATAAAATATTCTATTGGATGTTTATCCGAATAATTTTTACCCTGATAAATTTTACTTGCGGCTACTCTGTCACAAAACATTTCAATAACATAACGATATGGCATTTTTACAGGTTCAATGAGTTTTGTTTTAGGATTATAATCTTTCCAGTATTCGAAATGATGTTTATTTCTCCCCTGATGGTGTATCCATGCGAGGGAATAGCCTTTTTCACTCCGTTCACCTTCGTTAGGGCTGCGTGTACCTATAAAATGTTTTGCTCCTTGCAAAAATTCTGTCGGTGTATATTTGGAAAGGTCATGTCTTAAACCTTGCCAAAAAATTCCGCACTTTGCACAGTGACGAATAACCATATGTCTGTGTTTTGTTATAACTTTAAAATGCTTAAAAGGATGCATATTTCAAATCTCCTTTAAAGTTACGGCACAATTCTGAAATTCAGAATTGTGCCGGTTTAATTAGTGCGCTTTAGTTTCAATTTCTTCAAGAATTACAGGTATAAATTCAGATAACGCTCTTGAACCCATATCGCCTTCTTTTCTTGAACGGATAGAAACAGTATCAGTTGCCTCTTCTTTTTCACCGACAATAAGCATGTATGGTGTTTTTTCAAGTTGCGCTTCTCTTATTTTGTAACCAAGTTTTTCACTTCTGTAATCTGCTTCAACACGGATATCATGTTTTTCGAGTTCTTCTTTAACTTTTGCGGCATAGTCAAAATATTTTTCAGAAACAGGAATAATCTGAACCTGAGTAGGTGCCATCCAGACAGGAAGTGCACCTGCATATTTTTCAATAAGAAGTGCAAGAGTTCGTTCATAACAGCCTATTGAAGTTCTGTGAATAATATACGGGTTTTTCTTTGTTCCGTCTGAATCTATATACTCCATACCAAATTTTTCTGCAAGCATCTGGTCAATCTGAATGGTAATAAGAGTATCTTCTTTGCCAAATACATTCTTTATCTGAATATCGAGTTTCGGACCATAGAAAGCGGCTTCTCCAACGCCAACTTTATAGTCTATACCAAGATTGTCAAGAATTTTCGCCATCATATCCTGGGCTTCGTTCCACTGCTCTTGGGTACCGATGTATTTTTCTCTGTTATCCGGATCCCACTGTGAGAATCTGTAAGAAACATCTTCGTAAAGGCCTAAAGTTTTCAACATATATATTGCAAGTTCGAGACAGGATTTGAATTCCTGTTCAAGTTGGTCAGGTCTGCACATAAGATGACCTTCTGAAATAGTAAACTGTCTGAGACGGATAAGACCGTGCATTTCACCTGAGGATTCTTTTCTGAAAAGGGTTGATGTTTCATTATATCTGAGAGGTAAGTCTCTGTAACTTCTCATTTTGCTAAGATATGCCTGATACTGGAAAGGACAGGTCATAGGACGCATAGCAAATACTTCTTTGTCTTTTTCTTCATCTCCAAGCACAAACATTGAATCCTGATAGTGGTCCCAGTGTCCTGAGAGTTTGAAAAGGTCGCTTTTTGCCATATAAGGAGTTTTGGTGAGTTGCCAACCTTGTTTCTGCTCGGTATCTTCAACAAATCTCTGGAGGATTTGCATTACTTTTGCACCTTTTGGGAGCATGATGGGAAGACCTTGACCGATAATGTCAACAGTTGTGAAATAGCCAAGTTCTCTGCCGAGTTTATTGTGGTCTCTTTTTTTCGCTTCTTCAAGTTTTTCAATATGAGCATTTAAATCATCTTTATTTGTGTAAGCAGTACCGTAAATTCTCTGGAGCATTTTATTCTTTTCATTTCCTCGCCAGTAAGCACCTGTTACGCTCAAAAGTTTAAATGCTTTAACTGCTGATGTATCAAAAAGGTGAGGACCTGCACAAAGGTCTGTAAAATCACCTTGTTTATAGAAAGAAATTACAGCATCTTCAGGAAGATCGTTAATGAGTTGGACTTTGTAGGGTTCAGATTTTTCTTCCATAAAAGCAATGGCTTCTTTTCTTGGAAGTTCAAATCTTTCAAGTCTGATGCGTTCTTTTACGATTTTCTTCATTTCTGATTCAATTTTTGCAAGGTCATCATTTGTAAAACTTTGTTCTGAATCAAAATCATAATAAAAACCAGAATCAGTTGAAGGACCAATTGCAAGTTTAACATCAGGATACAGTCTTTTTACTGCCTGTGCCAATATATGTGATGCTGTATGACGCAGGATATGTTTACCCTGTTCATCATCGAAGGTGAGAATTTCGACTACAGAGTCTGAGGTGATAGGATAGGTGAGTTCTTTAACCTCATTATCAACCAAAGCACCTGTTGCTGCTCTTGCCAATTCGTCACTTATCGATTTGGCAATTTCATATACTGTTGTGCCCTGGGTAAACTCTTTTACCTCGCCTTTTAATGTAATCTTCATTTCATTACCTCCTATGTAAAATTCATAGATAATATTATAGTATTAAACGACTTAAAAGTCAAGAGAGTATTGATTATACACTAATATTTTAAAAAGAAAAGGGGGTACAAAAAATTAAAATTTGCACCCCACGTTTTTTAAGATAATTAAGTTATTTTCTCACAAGATATTTTCTCATATCAACTGCACAGGCTATTAGAATTATAAAACCCTTAATTACATACTGTAGATTTGCGTCTATTCCTAAAAATGTAAGACCAACAAATATTATTCTCAAAAGAACTACACCTATTATTACTCCTCTGATTTTACCAATACCGCCAACGAATGATACCCCACCAATTACACAAGCAGCAATTGCATCAAGTTCATAGTTTAGTCCTGTTGCAGCACTGTTTGAACCGATTCGAGCCGCCTCAATAAATCCTGTAACACCATACATAATACCCGCTAAAGTAAAAACACCTATTATTGTCGCAGTAACATTCACTCCAGATACATTAGCCGCATCAGGATTGGAGCCGACAGCAAACATATTCTTTCCAAACTTTGTTTTGTTCCATATAAACCACATAATTGCTGTTATTCCTATTGAATACCAAACAAAATTCGGTATGGCAGTAGCACCTATAGACAGACTACTGCCTGTTATTAATTTGCTGAACGATTCGTCAAGACCCGATATAGATTGTCCATTGTTATTTCCGTTCATAAGATACATAAGCAAAATGCCATATACCACCAATTGAGTCGATAATGTTACTATAAACGGGTGTAAGTGAAATTTTGCCGTGCAAAACCCGTTAACCATACCTATAATTCCGCCTATTGCAAGTGCTATCAGGATTACAACATATAAAGGCATTGTTTCGAGTGCCGGGAACATCTTATTAGCGTAACCCTCTGACTGCAGAAGAGATGCTGAAACACAGGCAACTAAACCTACAATTCTACCTGCAGATAAATCAGTGCCTGTTAATATTATACAACCCGCTATACCAAGCGCTATAGGTAGATTGGCGGCTGAAAGTGAAATAATATTAACGATTGAGGGGACTGACAAAAAGCGTGGACTTATAATCTGTATGATAACTATTGCAATTATCATAAATATATAGAGTGAATTATTTATAAAAAATTCACTTATTGCTTTTTTTCTGTTGGCACTGTCCATTTTAGTAAATCTCGTAAACGGAGCCATTAAATTGAGTTTTTGTTTCATTTTTTAATCTCCTTAAACATATTTTGCGGCCAGTGCCATTATTTTTTCCTGAGTGGCATTTTTTGTATCTATTTCGCCTGCCAGTCTTCCGCCTGACATTACAAGAATACGGTCACATATTCCTAAAAGTTCCGGCATTTCAGAAGATACAATAATAATACCTTTACCTTTGTTGGCAAGTTCTATAATCAATTGATAAATTTCATATTTCGCACCAACATCAATTCCTCGTGTAGGTTCATCAAGCATCATAATCTCTGGGTTTGTGAGCAACCATCTTGCGAAAATCACTTTTTGCTGATTTCCGCCCGAAAGTGTTCTTATTTGAGTCTGTTCGGACGGAGTTTTAACCCGCATTGCTTTTATGCTCCAATGCGTATCCCTTTTCATTTTCTTTTTGCTTAAAAACAATCTGTTTTTCTTGTATTCTCTTAAATTTGATATTACGGTATTATTTAAAATATCAAGTATTGCGAAAATGCCTGTCGAACGCCTTTCTTCAGTTACAAGTGCAAGACCATTTTCTATAGCATCTCTTGGATTAGAAATGTTAATTTTTTTATTGTGCAGAAAAATTTCTCCGGATTTTCGTTCAGAAATGCCGAATATGTTTTCGAGTACTTCTGTTCTTCCAGCACCGGCAAGTCCTGCAATACCTAGAATTTCTCCTTTTTTAAGTGTAAAAGAAACATCTTGTAGATTGGAATATGTCGATGAAAGATTTTTTACTTCAAAAATTGTCTCACCAATTTTGTTTGTTTTTGGTGGAAATCTCGCAGTCAGTTCTCTGCCTACCATAAGTTTTATGATTTTATCCATATTTAAATTTTCGGCTTTTTCTGTTGCAATCCACATTCCGTCACGCATTACAGTTACATAATCAGAAATTTCAAGAATCTCTTCCATTTTGTGTGAAATATATATTATTCCGCATCCTTTTTCCTTAAGTTTATTTATAATATCGAATAGTTGCTCTACTTCCTGATTAGTCAATGAAGATGTGGGTTCATCAAGTACAATTATTTTCGAATCGTACGAGACAGCCTTTGCAATTTCAACCATTTGCCTTTGTGAAACCGGGAGTTTTGACATAGTTGTTTTTGGATCTATTTGTATATTTAACGACTCGAATATTTTCAAAGTATCATTGTACATCTTCTTTTCATCAGTGATAAGTCCAAACTTCAATGGATATCTTCCAAGCCAGATATTATCCATAACATTTCTTTTAAGTGCCTGATTCAATTCTTGATGAACCATTGCCACTCCGTTTTCAAGAGCCTCTTTTGAATTTTTGAAATCAACTTCTTTGCCGTCAAGTATAATTTTACCGCTATCACGGTTATATATCCCGAACAGGCATTTCATTAAAGTGGATTTTCCAGCACCATTTTCTCCCATCAAAGCATGAACGGTACCTTTTTCAATGTTAAGAGTTACACCGTCTAACGCCTTAACACCAGGAAATGTTTTTGTGATATCTTTCATCTCGAGCAAAAAGTTGTCCATACGATGCTCCCTCCGTGTGATTTTTTATTCTTCTCCTAAATACTTTGCGTAGGGGATACGCACTTTTGCAGCAGATTCATCTATCTGGAAATCATCAGTGTTTGCAAGTAGTTCCGAACCGTTAAGAGCATTTTTTGTTATTTGTGCTATCGCTTTTCCCATACCTTCAGCATCCTGCTTAATTGTTCCTGTCATTCTTTTATTTTTGATGAGTTCTTTTGCTGCATCGGTTGCATCAACACCAAACACTGGTATCATTTTTTCTCCGCCTGTATTAAATCCAGAAGCACCAAGTGCAGTTATTGCACCCTCAGCCATACCATCGTTATTGCATATTACAAGTTCAATCATATTTTTATTTGCTTCGTTATATGAAGTTAGGGCTGTTGTCATATACTCATTTGCGCTTGCTGCTGACCATTGACCGTTTTTATCTACAAGATATTTGTTTGGATTAGTACTGTCATAGAAGACAAGGTCAGGTTTTCCATTTTGTTTTAAAATTTTATTCGCGTCTTCAACAGAAAACTGTGTTCTATATATTGCTTCATTGTTTCCTTCTTCGCCTTTAAATAGAATGTATGAGATTTTTCCGTCTTTGTTCAAATCAACTTTATCGTAATTTTCAACAAGATAGTCTCCAATCATTTCGCCCTGCATATGACCGGCTTCTTTTGCATCTGTACCTATAAATACACACTTATCGTAACTGTTTACAGCCTCATCTGACACTTCGCGATTAAAAAATATTACGGGTAAATTAGCGTTTCTTGCAAGGGAAATAATACCCTGTGCAGCATCATCTGAACCGGTGTTTACGATATTTACCACCAAAGCCTTTGCACCTTTGGTTATTGATGTTTGAACCTGTTCTGTTTGTGTGGTCTGATTTCCATTACTGTCATAATCATGATACTTAATTCCTTCGTTATTGTAGGCTTTGTTCAAAGCACTTCTTACACTTGAAATATATGTGTCGCTGTAAGTGTAATAAAATACATGTGCATCAGAAGATCCGCTGGTTGTTTCACCGGAACACCCAGCAAAAACCGATAAGCATATTAATACCATTATAAATAAAATTGACTTTTTCATAATTACCTCCGAGTTTTTGTTTTATACTTTATGTTATTATTATCACTTAATGCAAAATTATAACACTTTCAATTAAACATCTTGATTTTTTTATCCGGGTTTAATATAATGTTGTTTAAGATAATTTTGGAGTTGATTTTTAATGTTAAAAAAATATTTGGTGATATTTTTAGAATGTTCTGGAATGCAGATTTTATTTTCGGTATTATCAATGCTGTTTTTCGTTGGCTTTATTCCAACATATATTTATAGTATATTTACGGCATGGCTCTTAATTTGGGCACTGCATTCAACTTTCTGGCAACTTGGTAACAGAGAGGGGAAAATGCATATAATACGAAACAAACATCTTGTCGAAGACGGAAAAGAAACAGAAAAACCGGAATATTTAAAAGGTGCATTGTTTGCTCTACCTCATTTATCGGTTAACTTGATTTTATTATTGTCAACCTATTTGACGAACACTGATATATTAGTAACAATTACTACTGCTTTGCATTTCCCGTTTGTCGGCTTTCTTCCAGAACTGACAAATGAACTTGGAACAGATTATCTTATTTCTAGAACACTTGTTTGTTTGGCGATGTACATTCCATGTGTTACAGCCTATATTTCAGGTTATTTCCAATTCAGTTTGATAGATAAATACTTTCATAAAATTATATACAAAACACCTAAAAACAACTGAAAATTAAGAATATACCTTTTGAAAACAAAATATAATTATAAAACATTATATTCAAAAGGTGTGATTAGATTTGTTTGTAATTAAAAAGCAAACACTTTATAACTGTATTTTTGCTATCGCTCTCACTCTTTCGTGTGCTTTTAATTTTTTGCCATCTATTGAAACAAAGGAAACAGTTGGTCCTGTAACACTAAATAAAACTATTATTGTTGATGCAGGTCACGGATATCCTGATGGTGGTGCATCAGGTGATAATGGAAGTCTTGAACAGGATTTGAATTTAAAAGTTTCAAAGTTTCTCGGATCATATCTGCAAAAAAGCGGCGCTACTGTTATTTACACAAGAGAAGACGAAAACAGTATAGTTGATATGGAAGGAAAGAAAATACGACAAATTAAAGTAGATGATTTAAATGCCAGAAAAACTTTGATGGACGAATCGGGCGCAGATTTATTTGTTAGTATTCACATGAATAAGTTTACAGATAAAAAATATAGCGGGGCACAGACTTTTTACTCATCAAATTCGCCAAAAAGCAGAAAACTGGCTGAGTTTATACAAAAAGCAATTAAAGATACTGTTGATCCGAAAAATGACAGAGAAATCAAAGTTGCAGGTGAGAATATTTTTCTCTTAAAAAATTCAAAAATACCTTCTGTGCTTGTCGAATGCGGTTTTTTATCAAACAATGTAGAAGAAGCAAAACTTATGACAGAAAAATATCAGGATAAAGTTGCATTTGCAATTTTTTCAGGCATATTCAATTATTTTTCAAATAACAAATAATTTTAAAAGGTAATATAAAACAG
>JAZQDA010000193.1:0-3802 GCA_045546535.1 Clostridia bacterium
AAGAACACCTAAATATCTTGCAGAAACCCACGCAAGAACTGATGTCATACCGGGATAGTAAATGTTTACCATAAACCATGCAAGATAATAGCCATAGCCTTTTCCGCATGTAGCCTCTGCATAGTCAACAACACCGCTTACCTTTTCGTACTTGGTTGCCATTATGGCAAACTGTGCAGAGCAAATAATCATAAGCATACCTGTGATAACCCACGCAGCGATACCGAGGGGCATATTTCCGCCTGTGGCCGTGAGAACATTTTGTGCTTTAAAGAAAACACCTGAACCTATTACGGTTCCTACTACCATACAAATAGCAGTCACCAAACCGTATTTTTTAGTAAGTTTTTCCATTATATTTCCTCCTTTGAAAATAACTACTACAATTTACATTATATCACAAATTTTGAAAAAGTAAATTAAAACTTTAAAATTTATATACTAAAGCAAAAAGCACCCTGCCAGAGATAATTGAATACACAACGAGAAGTAAAAAGGTAATTACAGTTGCAATAGAGGGAAGTTTACTTTTTTCAAAACAAAAACGCGCCAAAGGGCGTCCTCACTTGGGGATGAATCGGTTTTGACTTGAAATTTTCCGTTAATACGGCGCAAAAAAATCCCTTAATGCGATAGCATTAAGGGATTTTTTTGTCTTGTCTTATTCGTAAAATCTCTAATTCAAAACTGCAAAGCACCTCAAAAGCACTATTTTGAGTGCAGAACAAGGCAAAACTTCTTGATTATCCTGTGGCCGGATATCAGGAAGTTTTAACGCAGTTATGTGCCAAAATTATGCTTTTGGGACGAATAATCCCTAAGCGAGGAAGCCCAATACAGCGCGTTTTAATTTTTACTTATTTTAATTTTAATTCTTTACGAAGTGTTTCGTTAAATCCGTAAAGTTGTTGCATAATAAGTTTCTGATATTCTGTCAACTGTTTTTGGTCTGAACTTCTTGAATAATTATTCAGTTCAAGACCTTCAAATCCAAGATAATACTTAGCGGTACAAGGGTAAGCAGGATTTTCAGTGAAGGCTGACATACTGAGCATATTTGAAATCTGCTCTGCCTTTTCGGGCTGGGCGTCGTAGTTATTACAGAGCCATACAAGTAAATCGGGGTGGAAGTTTGCCATAATTCCAGAATATCCCGAACCGCCTTCTTTTAAAGTATGAAGAAGTGTTTGTGCGTTTGCATTGAAAAGCATAATATCAGTGTTTTTAAGTTGCTCTAATCTGTTTGAAAGCATTACAGGGTCACAACAAGTATCTTTAATAAAGCGGAAACGGTTGCTTTTTATGCACCAGTCAAGAATTTCTTCAGTTAAAAGTCTTTTATAAGGTCTTGGGCATTCATATATACCGAGTTGAATTTCTTCTGGAATTCTGTCTAATACATACTGTGCATTTTTTATCCAGGTTGCATCACCGTCGTTATGCAAGTCAAATCTATTGCTTACAAATACAAATGCATCTACGCCTGTTGCGTGAATAGCCTTAACTTCTTCTACCTGAGCGTCAAGGTCATCTGCACAGTGTCCGCTTGCAACAACATGCATTTTGTACGGTGCTTTTTTTGCACACTGCACTACTTTTTCGGCAAGTTTAACTCTTTCATCAAGACTCAAAAAGAGCATTTCACTTGACTGACATACCGCAAAAATACCTTCGCATTTGTGGTATATGTACCAGTCTACAAGTTTTTCAACTCCGTCAAAATCAATTTTACCCTCTTTTGTGTAGGGAGTTATCATTGTGGGGTATACGCCTTTATTCAGTGCCATTTTTTATTCCTCCGTTTCTTCTGTATGAAAAAGGTGTCTGACCATATTTTTCTTTAAATATTTTTCTGAAAAAACTTTCGTTTTCGTAACCTACATTATTTATTATTTCTTTAATTGATAAATTTGAATTCAAAAGTTGTTTTGCTGCCATTTTGCATCTTTTTGACTGAATTAATCTTGAAAATGATTTTCCGGTGAGTTTTTTCACAAGATTTCCGGTGTAGACCGTTGAATATCCAAGAAACTCTGCCAGATTCTCTAAGGTTATAGAGCAGATATTATTATCGATATAAACATCTATCTGCTTTGTCAGCAAGTCAATTTTACTATCATAATTATTTTTTGTCAAGATGTCTTTCGATTGTATAACCTCCATTAAACAAGGAATTGACGTTGCAGCGCCCTTTCTTGTAACAGAAATAGCAGATGCTATGGTTGCAGTTTTAAGTATTGTATTATAATCTTCTCCTCTGGAAACCCCTGCAACAAAATAACCTGTAAATGTATCTCCTGCAGCAGTTGTATCTACTGCTTCAACTTTAAATGCAGGATGATATATCTCATTATCAGAATCTTTGTATATACAGCCTTTAGAACCAAGAGTGAGCATTATTTTGAGTCTCGGATATTTATTTAGACAATATCTAAAAAAATCTTCAATACTCTCTAAGTCCGAAAACGCTCTTGCTTCTATTTCGTTTAATATTATATAACTGAGATTATTAAAATCAATCTTTTCCAGTTTTTCATTGAACGGCGACGGATTTAATATGATGCACATATTTTTTTCAGACGCTTTTTTTATTATGTAGTCAATATTGCTGATTTCATTTTGAAGAAGTATTATATCCCCTGTTTCAAAATTTTCAAGAACGCTGTCTATGTACTCTTTGTCTATCATCTCATTTGTGCCGGGATATAGAAAAATCGAATTGTTTCCGCTTTTGCTGAGTTGTATGATAGCATGGCCGTTTTTCGCATCAGTTTTTCTGAGTAGCGATATATCAACACCATTTTTTGTAAGTATGTCTGTAAGCATATCGCTATCGTTTCCCACGCACCCCGCATGATAAACATTTGCCCCAGCCTTTGAAATTGCTATTGACTGATTGAGCCCCTTACCTCCGGGAAATAGTTCAAGGCTATGACTTGTTTCTGTTTCTCCCTCTTCTACAATATGGTCAAGGGAGTAAACATAGTCTATGTTACAAGAGCCAAAATTTAAAATTTTCATTTTTCATCACCATTTTAATTATATCACACAGAAAAATTTAAACAAGACTCTTTTATATGATAAAACAGACCGATTACAATATTTTAGATGTAAAATATAAATTTCCTACCGAAAGCGGTTGGCGGGTGTGCTACCGACTTCGTAGTTTAGTCTGAAAAAAACGTAAGACTGCTAATTGTAATGCTACTACTTTGAATCCGTAATTCAAGGCAAAATAAAAATACCACCCTTTTAGGTGGTATTTTTTACTATTATATATATTTTTTTAAAGAGGTGCGCTGCACCTCTTCATGCGATTACACTTGCGGTATCCCGAAGAAACAACTAATCGACTCCGTCGTTTTGTTTCTTCGACCGCTGCGCCACACACCGCCTTCCTTTATCTTTCGCCGAAAGCGGTCGGCGGGTGTGCTACCGACTTCGTAACTTAATCTGAAGAAAACTTAAGACTCTTAATCATGGTGTATATGCCTTGAATCCGTAATTCAAAGTAAAATAAAAATACCACCTTTGAGGTGGTATTTTTATTTTACTCCTGATGCCGGGCTCGAACCAGCGACATCATGATTAACAGTCATGCGCTCTACCGACTGAGCTAATCAGGAATATAAACCCTCTGATTAAATTAACCAGAGGGCAAAACCCCGGCAACTTCCTACTTTCCCAGGCCGTCACCAGCCAAGTATCATTGGCACTACAGAGCTTAACTTCCGTGTTCGGTATGGGTACGGGTGTGTCCTCTGCGTCATCATCACCGAGTTAACTTAATACAATATCAGTT